>NZ_JBWXNG010000025.1:0-58406 GCF_056627435.1 Pseudomonas sp. 2 | reverse complement strand
GGGACGGTGGTGTTTTCTTGAAATTATTTATGCTGCTCGATGTAGGCAATCACCACACTCTTGATTACGAATGCCAACACTCCGAGCCCCAACACGCCGAACAGGATGATCGTGCCAAAGCGCCCGGCCTTGGACTTCTTCGCCAGGTCCCACACGATGAACCCCATGAACGCGATCAGCACGGTGACCAGAATGGTCATCATCCACTCTTCGAACAGTTCGGGTTCCATGGGGCATCTCCGGCAGGTGGGGGCTGGGGATTATAGGCCGTAAGCCTGCGGTCAGCTGCGCAGGTGCACCAGTGGCAATTCGGTGCTGGCCAGCACCTGGTTGAGCACGAAACTCGAGCGCACGCTGGTGACGCCATCGATGCGGGTCAGGTGGCCGAGCAGGAATTTCTGATAGTGGTCCATGTCCGGGACCACGACCTTGAGCTGATAGTCGGCGTCGATCCCGGTCACCAGGCTGCACTCCAGCACCTGGGGCAGGTTGCGGATGTGCTGCTCGAAGTTCTCGAAGCGGTCGGGGGTGTGTCGGTCCATGCCGATCAGCACGTAGGCGGTCAGGCTCAGCCCAAGCTTCTTGCGGTCGAGCAGGGCGACCTGGCGCACGATATAACCGTCGTCTTCCAACTGCTTGACCCGGCGCGAGCAAGGCGAGGGCGACAGGCCAATGCGCTCGGCCAGTTCCTGATTGGAGATGCGCGCGTCGCGCTGCAGTTCAGCCAAAATACTCAGGTCGTATCTGTCGAGCTTGCTCATGTCTGGCCCCTTTAATGGATCGATTGCGCCGAATTATTCATCCGAAGCGAAAAATTGCGCAAGTGGTGTTTTCATCAGCAACATTCGCAATCCTGTGTCGCGCCGCCGAGCCTATTCTTTTACCCAGAATCACTGCCCGGACACAGCGTCCAGCGCGGCCCGCCGAATCAGGCCAGCCGCGGCCTCCAGCCCAACAGGGTTGACCAGGCCACCGGGCTACGCACTGTCCAGCAGACGATGCGAGGTGAGCCGGCGTCAAAAGCGTCGTGCCAGGACGAAGCATTCAAGAGAGGGCCATCGAGCCCTCTTTTTTTATGCCTGCGATTCGTGCCTGCTGATAGAGTGCGGCGAACGGCGCACCCAGAATGCAGTCCTATCAACAGGTATCCGCGCCGCAGTGAGGAAAGCATGAACACGCGCATCTGGCGTTTGGCAGGTGTCAGTCTCTTGGCCTTGAGCGTCAGTGCTCAGGTGTTGGCCGACGATAACAATCAGCAGCAACAGCAGCAGCGCAATGAACAGCGTCAGCAACAGCAACGCAGCTTCGACATGCAGCGTCAGCAGCAACAGAATCAGCAACGCAGCTTCAATGAGGATAGACAGCGCGATCAACAGCGCGAGCAACAACAGCAGCAGTATCAGCAACAGCGCCAGCAGGAACAGCTGCAGCAACAACGGCAGATCCAGCAGCAACAACAGCAACGCTTCGACCAGCAGCGTCAGCAGCAGGAGCGCGAGCGCAATCAGCAGCGTATGAATCAGGCGCAGCAGGATCAGCGCCAGCAGCAGCTCGAGCAACAACAGCGCCAGCAGCAACAACAGTTGCAACAGCGCCAGTTGCAGGAGCGCCAGAAAAACCTGCCCATCCAGAGCCGTCCCGACACCGTGATGCAGACCCAACAGCCGCGTCAGGGCTTCTACCGTGACCAGCCGCGGGACAACCCGTGGCGTGGCGGCGATAACCGTCCCGGCAATGGCAACTGGCAGGGCGGCCGTCCACCCCACGGCGATGGCTGGGGTTCAGGCCCGCGTTATCGTCCGGGCTACGAGATCGACCGCATGCCGGGCGGCTATTCGCGCGTGCCGTATCGCGGCAACGACTACTTCTATTCCGGTGGCTACTGGTATCGCCCGCAAGGTCCGCGGTACGTGGTAGTTGCGCCGCCGCGCGGGGTGCGTGTGCGCTACCTGCCGGATTACGCGCAGCAGGTCTGGTTGGGCAGCGCGCTGTTCTTCCTGGCGGCGGGTACCTATTACACCTACGAGCAGAGCACTCAGGAATACGTCGTCGCCGAGCCGCCGCAGGGCGTCGAGCCGGTGTACAGCCCCGAGTCGCTGCCGCAACCGCCGCAACAACCTGACAACCCGTACGACGTGATCTCCTACCCGGCCAACGGCCAGACCCAGCAGCAGATCGAGCAGGACCGCTATGACTGCTACCGCTATGCGGTGCAGCAGAGCAATTTCGATCCGGCAGCGGCGACGTACCAGCCTGCGCCAGAAGTGGTGGGGATTTATCGCCAGGCGATGGCGGGCTGTTATGCGAGTCGTGGGTATAGCGTTCAGCAGTGATGGATGGATGATGATCTGTAGGAGCGAATTCATTCGCGAATGGCCTGAGAGACCGAAACATCTCTATCGCCCGTGCCATTTTCGCGAATAAATTCGCTCCTACAGGATCCGGTTAGTTAACCGCCGGACTGTTCGCCCGCTTCACCACTTCCTGAGGGTCGGCGTGCACCAGCACTTCGGCCTTCGGGAATTCCTTCATGATCGCCCGCTCGACCTGCTCGCACAGGTCATGGGCCACCGACAGCGTCAGCGCCCCCGGCAACTCCAGATGCAATTGCACGAACCAGTGATTGCCTGAAACCCGGGTCCGCAGATCGTGCGCGCCGAGCACCCCGGGCACCGCCTGCGCCAGTTCCAGCATGCGCGCGCTGACACCTGGCTCAAGCTCTTCATCCATCAGCACCGACACCGTCTCCCGGGCAATGGAAATCGCGCTCCACAGGATGTAGAACGCGATCGCCAGACCGAAATACGCATCGAGCTGGTCGTAGCCCAAATACGCCAGGCCCAGCGCGAGCATGATGCTGACATTGAGCAGCAAGTCCGAACGGTAATGCAGCGAGTCGGCGCGGATGGCCGCCGAGCCGGTTTCCTTGACCACCTTGTGCTGCAGCATCAGCAGGCCGACGGTCAGCGCAATCGACAGCACCATCACCAGCATGCCCAGGCCCGGTGCGCTCAAGGCCTGAGAGTGCTGAATCCGTTCGATGGCCTGAAAGCCGATCAGAAACGCACTGACCGCAATGAACAACGCCTGCGCCATGCCCGACAGCGCTTCGGCCTTGCCATGGCCGTAGCGGTGGTCCTCATCGGCCGGGCGTAGCGCGTAATGCACCGCCAGCAGATTGAGGAAGGACGCCGCGCCGTCGAGCAGCGAGTCGGTCAGCCCCGCCAGCAGGCTGACCGAGCCACTGATCCACCAGGCCACCGCCTTGGCGATGATCAGAATACTGGCCACCGCCAGTGACGCCCGCGTCGCCAGACGCAATAACCGGGCATGTTCAGGGCTGCTGCTCATGGCACTTCCTTGCGTGACAACGGCGAAAAGATCAGGCGGACGGCGCCAGGCCCAGGGAAGCCAGCTGCTGCGTGCTGCCCTTGTGCTGGATCAGGCGAGGATCGTCCAGCGGCAGGGTACGGCCCAGCTCGGTCTGGATGATGGCCTGCAGCTTGGCGTTGTCCACCGTGCCGTCGGTGCGCACGGCAGGCTGCAGCTTCTGCGGATCGATCTGCGCCTGGTTGCCATTGGGCAGGTAGATCGCACCGGTGGCGAAGTCGACGCCGAACGCGATCACGCCGGGGATGATGTAGAACAACAGACCGATGGCGTCGAGCACCACGATCGCCGGGTCCATCCTGCCGCTGCCCTGAATCTGGCCGCGACGATCAGGGTAGAAAATACTGCCGCAGGCAGTCAGCTGAGCCAGCAGGCTGCCGATCAGGACAGTGCCGATCAAACGCGAAGGAATGCGCATGGAAATCTCCTCAGAGGAAGTCGCAACTATACAAGGCAAATGCCTAACCAATAAGACTATCTCAGATGTGGGACGGTTCTGTGTCGGGGCAAACAAAGCCGTGCGGCGCGCCGTATAATCGGCGGTCTGTTTCTGGAGCCCTCATGAATTCCCTACCCATCGATGCCGTTCTGCCTGCCCTGCGCCAAGCCCTTGCCGACCGTGACGAAGCGGTGCTCGAAGCGCCGCCCGGTGCGGGCAAGACCACGCGCGTGCCGCTGGCGTTGCTGAACGAGGCGTGGCTGGCCGGGCAGAGCATTCTGATGCTCGAGCCTCGGCGGCTGGCCGCGCGGGCGGCGGCGGAGCGGCTGGCGTCGGAGCTGGGGGAGAAGGTCGGCGAGACCGTGGGTTACCGCATCCGGCTGGACAGCAAGGTCGGGCCGAATACCCGCATCGAGGTGGTGACCGAGGGCATTCTCACCCGCCGCTTGCAGGAGGATCCGTCGCTGGAAGGCGTGGGGCTGCTGATTTTCGATGAATTCCACGAAAGAAGCCTCGACGCCGATCTGGCCCTGGCGCTCAGCCTCAATGGCCGGGCGCTGTTTCGCGATGAGCAGCCGCTGAAAATCCTGCTGATGTCGGCGACGCTGGAAGGCGAGCGGCTGTCGAGCCTGCTCGATGACGCGCCGGTGATCAGCAGCCAGGGGCGCATGTTCCCGGTGGCGACGCAGTGGGGGCGGCCATTCCAGCCGGGTGAGTTCATCGAGCCGCGCGTGGTGCAGACCGTGCTCGATGCATTGGGTAATGAAACTGGCAGTCTGTTGGTGTTTCTGCCGGGGCAGGCCGAGATTCGCCGCGTTCACCAGCAACTGGCCGACGCCTTGGGCGAGCGCAGCGATGTGCTGCTATGCCCGCTGCACGGCGAGTTGGATCTGAATGCTCAGCGTGCTGCCATCGACCCGGCGCCCAGCGGCAAACGCAAAGTCGTGCTGGCCACCAACATCGCCGAGACCAGCCTGACCATCGATGGCGTGCGCGTGGTGGTCGATGCGGGGCTGGCGCGGGTGCCGCGTTTCGACCCGGGCAGCGGCATGACCCGGCTGGACACTCAGCGCATTTCCCGCGCCAGCGCCACCCAACGAGCCGGGCGAGCAGGGCGCCTGGAACCGGGTGTGTGTTATCGCCTGTGGTCCGAGGCGCAGCATGAGCAACTGGCGGCCTATGGCACGGCGGAAATCCTCCAGGCCGATCTTGCCGGCCTTGCCTTGCAGCTGGCCCGTTGGGGTGTCGAACCTGCGCAACTGGCGTGGCTCGACACGCCTCCAGCGGCCGCTTATGCGCAGGCGCAGGACTTGCTCGGGCGGCTCGGTGCCTTGAGTCGTCAGGCGGGCGAGGGCTGGAAGATCACGCCTCACGGTCAGGCCATGGCCGAGTTGCCTGCGCACCCGCGTATCGGCCATCTGTTGTTGCGCGGCCAGGAACTGGGGCTGGGGCCGCTGGCCTGTGATGTCGCGGCGCTGCTGGGCGAGCGCGACATCTTGCGCGGCGCCGGTGCCGATCTGCACAGCCGTCTGACTTTGCTGGCCGGCGCAGAACGCGCGGCCCGTGGTGCTCAGGGCGGCGTTCAGCGCGCCAGGCAGTTGTCCCGTCAGTACCGTGGTTATCTGCGAGGCAACTCGAAAAAGACGGTCGCCGATCCCGATCATCCACGCTGGCTGGGCGCGTTGCTGGCGCTGGCCTATCCGGACCGCGTGGCCCAGCAACGCCGGTCCGGTGGTGCGGAATACCGGCTGGCCAATGGTCGGGCGGCGTTGTTCACAGAGCCCGATGCGCTGATGAAAGAGCCGTGGCTGGTGATTGCCGACCTGGGCAGTCGTCAGGGCCAGCGCGAGGAACGCATTTACCTGGCAGCGGATCTGGACCCTGGCTTGTTCGATTCGGTGCTGGCCGAGCAGGTCAGCCAGGCGGACCAACTGGACTGGGACGAGCGTGAAGGTGTGTTCCGCGCCGAACGTCAGCGCAAGGTCGGGGAATTGATCCTCAGCCGCGAGCCGCTGACCGGCCTCGACGACTCGGCCCGTGGTCAGGCATTGCTCGCGCTGGTGCGCCGCAAGGGCCTGGAGCTGCTGCCCTGGACGCCGGAACTGCGCCAGTGGCAGGCCCGCGTCGCGTTGCTGCGGCAACTGGATCTTGAGAAAAACGCCGCCAGCGAATGGCCAGACGTGAGCAATCAGGCGCTGCTCGACCAGCTGGAGCACTGGCTGCTGCCGTATCTGGGCAAGGTCACCCGCCTCAGTCACTTCGCCAACCTGGACCTGCCGTCGATGCTGTACACCCTGCTGCCCTGGCCGCTGCCACAGCGCCTGGAAGAACAGGCGCCGCATCACCTGAGCGTGCCATCCGGCTCGTCAGTGCGCCTGGATTACAGCGAACACCCGCCGATCCTCGCCGTGCGTCTGCAGGAACTCTTCGGCCTGGCTGACACCCCACGCATCGCCGGCGGTCGGCAGATCGTCAAGCTGCACCTGCTGTCCCCGGCCCGGCGCCCGGTGCAGGTGACCCAGGATCTGGCCAGCTTCTGGAAGAACACCTATCAGGATGTGAAGAAGGATCTGAAGGGGCGATACCCCAAGCATTATTGGCCGGAAGACCCGTTGGTGGCCGAGCCGACGGCGAGGGCGAAGCCGAGGGGGACGTGAGTAGACGCTTGCGACAGTGAGAAAGGCGCAACACCCGGAAACGAAAACCCCGGCTCTGGGCCGGGGTGGGTGTTTCGTGGTCTTCGCGATGAGTCGTAAGCTTGCGCTCATTGGAACTCGTCACCAACCTGCGGACGATCCTACGAGCGGCTGGCAGAGGTGTCAACCCCGCTTCGGAGAGCCTCACTGCCAAGGAAGCATTCAGGATGCCGCATACCGTGAAGTACCGGCCCTCGTTGATCGATGAACTCATCAGTTCGCACAGGATTGCCAGCTACAGCAAGGTTTTTGCTACGCACGATGATGCGCAGTTGGTAGGCGCGTATCTCTGGAATTCTCATGTCTGTGCTGCCTTGTATCCATTGCTCGCAGCGGTGGAGGTCACGCTCCGCAATTCTATCGACGCTGTTCTGACGGCTGACCTGGGCCGGTTCTGGTGGAAAAAAGGCACCTTGCAGTACAGGAGTTTCACTCCGGGGGCAGCCAAATTGCCCTGGCCGGTCGAGTACCTGACCCATAATTTCCTGTCGGCGTACAAGGCCGCGCAAAAAGATAGATCGATGCGCTTGGGGCGGCGATTCAGTGGTGTTCCGGATCATCAGGAGATCATCGCCAAAACCGACTTTTCAACCTGGGAGTTTCTTCTGGAAAGCGAATACATGGGCGATAACCTGATCTGGCCCAAGCACCTTGGACGGGTGTTCAGAGGCTCCTGGCCGACGCATCAGGGCTCGGACATGCTCGCACGGTGTCGAGAACGAGTTTCTCTGGTTCGACGATTCCGCAACAGGATTTTCCATCACGAACCTGCATGGAAACGCTTCGGCGTTACCAACGAGCAGCATGCGGTGATCCATCTGCACGAAAAAATCGACAAGCTGATGGAGCTGATAGTCTGGATCTCACCGGAAAAGGCTGATCTGCTCACCAAGAGTGGCACTGTGAAGAATGCTCGCAGAGCGTGCTCCGTAGCGGAAATTACAAGATTCAAGTATCAGTTGGCGGCCCATGACATCGACAGCATGGATACGCTGGTGAGGGTTGCCCAAGCCGTGACCCGTCACAATGAAGTTGCAAGGCTCGCGCTCGGTGGTGAGCCCGAGATAATCTGCACTTTGCAATCCGAGTAGCCTGCTCCGGCGGGACCCAGGCGTTGGCTCGACAGTGTCAGCATTCGTTCATCTGTTCCCGCTTTCGGGACAGGCAAGCAAAGGATCCTTGCCTTTCTAACACCCGCTAACACCGCATAACTGGCCCCCACCACCCCCACCCCTCACTCTGTAGCCTCGCCATCAACAGCGTGAACGCCCTGCGAACAGCGCTGTCACGGTTGTCCATTTCGAGAGTGCCGATCATGTCCGAAGAATTTCGCCAGAGCTGCGTGTGCGGGGACGACAGGCCCAGTAACGATGAGCTGGGTGCGTTGATCGCCCGGGTCGTCGCGGACGGCCAGGGCGGCTCGCAGTTGTTCGCGGCGGTGGCGCCGTTGCTCACGGCTTTTTATGAAGGGCAGGTGCAGGCCGGGCGGGCGCGGCGGGAGGATCTGCAGGCGCTGGTGGATCAGGCGTTCGCGGCGCTGTGTCGGCATCGCGAGGGTTACGACAGCGCCTACCCGTTTCGCGCCTGGTTGATCGAGGTGGCGCGCAGCACGTTGCGTGATTATCTGCTCAATCTCGATGCCCGTCCTGTCGACGCCTCGCGGGCACCGGCTGCCTGCGCTCCACGCCACGTCATGCGCGCAGTCTGAACACTGTTGCGATTTGCCTGTTTTCTGTCGGATCCCCTGATGATCAGCATTGAAAAGATTTTGTACACCGGCCACACCTACACCACAGGCGGCCGTGATGGTGCGGGGCGCAGCCACGATGGCCGGCTCGACCTGAAACTCTCCCCGCCGGGGGCGCCCGGAAGCGGGACCAACCCCGAGCAGTTGTTCGCCATCGGCTGGTCGGCCAGCTTTATCGGGGCGTTGCGCCATGGCTGCAATGCGCGCCGGATCGGCTTCCCCAGCGATACCGCGGTCGATGCTCAGGTGGATCTGGTGCATGGCGAACAGGGTTTTTTCCTGCGCGCACGGCTGGCGGTGTCGCTGCCCGGGCTTGCGGACGATCTGGCCACTGAGCTGATCGAAGCGGCCCGGCACAACTGTCCGTATTCCAAGGCCATGCGCGGCGGCCTGGAAATGGCCGTGACCCTGGTTTAAGTCCCATGCAGCACCCGGGCGCATCCCTTGAACGGTGTTACAAAACGCCTATCATGCTCAAGCCTGCGCCCATCGTGCTGCATCGGCCGGCATAACCCTGAATTTTCGGACACCGACCCCCGTGGAGTCAGCCCTGGACGACCTGCACGAATCATTCGCCCTGCGCTTTGCCTTCGGCCCGTTCTGCGTGACGCCGAGCAAGCGCCTGCTCAGCCGCGACGGTGTGGCCGTGGAGATCGGCGGCCGGGCGCTGGACCTGCTGATCGCGCTGATCGAGCGGCCGGGCCGGGTGCTGTCCAAGCGCGAACTGATCGACAAGGTCTGGCCGGACGTAGTGGTCGAAGAAGGCAGCCTGCGTTTTCACATGACCGGGCTGCGCCGCATTCTTGGCGATGGCGAGCAGGGCGCGCGTTACATCGCCACCCAAGTGGGTGTCGGTTACGCCTTTGTCGCGCCTATCGAACGGGTGCAGGGCGGGCCGGACCCTCTCGAACAGGCCGTTGCGCCAGTGCCGGTGCGGCGGTTCTCGACGGCAGTGGGCAGCCTGCCGCCGCGTACGCGCCTGATCGGCCGTGAAACCGATGTGCAGATGGTCGCCGAGCGCCTGCAGGCGCCCAAGTTGTTCACCATCGTCGGCGCCGGTGGCGTCGGCAAGACCAGCCTGGCGGTCGAGGTCGGCCACCGGCTGCATGCCACGCGCCCTGGCCGCGTTCGTTTCGTCGATCTGGCGCAGGTCGAAGACCCCTTGCTGGTGCCCTCGGCGCTGGCTGGCTCGCTGGACATTCCGGTGCAGGTAGACGACCCGATGGTTGTGCTGCTGGCGCATTTGCAGCCTCAGGAGTTACTGCTGGTTATCGACAACTGCGAGCACCTGATCGATGTGGTTTCCACCATCGCCGAGCAGATCCGCGAAGCCGCGCCGCGGGTCAGCCTGCTGACCACCAGCCGCGAACCGCTGCGTGCCCGCGGTGAGCACGTGCACTGGCTCAACCCGCTGGAGTTTCCGGGTGAGGCCCAGGATTTGTCGGTGGATGAGCTGCTGGCGTATCCGGCCATCGAGCTGTTCGTTGAGCGTGCGTCTTCGGGCAATGCCGCGTTAGTGATCGACGCCGACGATGCGCGGATGATCGCCGACATGTGCCGTCGCCTCGAAGGCATGGCGCTGCCGATCGAGCTGGCGGCCGTGCGCGTGGGGGCCTATGGCGTGCGTGCGACTCACGCGTTGCTCGGCGAGCGGTTTTCTTTGGGTTGGTCGGGACGCCGCACCGCTCAACCGCGGCATCAGACCCTGCGCGCGATGCTCGACTGGAGCTATAACCTGCTGTCGGCGGACGAGTGCCTGGTGTTCGCCCGGCTGGCGATTTTCGTCGGCCCGTTCTCGCAGGAGGCTGCCTCACAGGTGGTCGCCGATGCGCAGATCGACTCGGTGACCGCCGCCGCGATGCTCGATGAACTGGCGGCCAAAGGGCTGGTGGCCGTCGAGCTGACCGACCCGATGGGCGCTTACCGGCTGCTGGAAATGACCCGCGCCTATGCTCGGGAAAAACTGGTGGCCCAGGGCGAGGCCCAGGTGCATCTGCTGGCGTTCCGGCACGCGGCGTTCTACATGGATCTGCTCGGGCATCTGGGCGTCTCGCCGGGGGAAATCTACGAGCGCTCGGCGCGCCTGGCCAGCCAGTTGGGCAACGTGCGCAGCGCGCTGGAGTGGAGCTTCGGCCCCCATGGCGACCCGGGGCTGGCGCTGCCGTTGGCGGCGGCCAGTTCGCAGTTGTTTTTACATTATTCATTGATGGTCGAGTGCCGCACCTGGTGCGCCCGGGCCATCGAGTTGCTGGAGCTGGGCTACTTCGGCACGCCGACCGAGATGGAGCTGCAGGCCGCGCTGGGCCTGACGTTGATGTTCACGCAGGGCAACAGCGAGTCCGCCGAAAAATCCCTGCTCAGGGCGCTGGATATTGCCATCGCCCTGGGCGATCAGTGGTCGCGTTTGCGCGTGCTGGGCCGCTTGCAGATTTTCTACGAGCGCATCGGCGATTTCCCGTCTTCGCTGGCCTGGGCTGAGCAGGCGGTGGAGGTCGGGCATGATATCGGCAAGCCTGAAGCCATCTCGGTGGCCGCATCGCTGGCGGGGATTTCCCACCATCTGTTGGGCAACCAGATTCTGGCCCGCGAGGAGCTTGAGCTGTCCCTGCGCAACAGCCTGCCCTCCGAGCGCAGCAGCACCATTCATTACGGTTTCGATCACCGCAACCGCACCGGCCTGGGCCTGGCGCGCACGCTGTGGTTGATGGGCTACGCCGATCAGGCGCGGGAGTGGGCCGAGCAGGTCGAGGACGAAGCGGCAGCGCTGGATCACTCGATCACCTACTGCATCGCGCTGATCTGGACGCTGTGCATCTACCTCTGGACCGGCGATCTGGACAAGGCCGCCGAGCGCATCGAAACCTTCGCCGGCATCGCCCACGCCAACGCGTTTGGCCCCTATATCGCGGCGGCCATGGGCATTCGCGCGGCCATTGCGATCCGTGCCGGTGAGCCGGGGGAAGCGGTGGCGATGCTCGAAGAAAGCCTCGCGCGGCTGCACGGCATGCGTTACGAGCTGCTGACCACCTCGTTCGAAATCTCGCTGGTCGAAGGGCTGATTCTGGCCGGGCGCCACGAGCAGGCGCTGACGCAGGTCGAGCGCAGCATCGAGCATTGCCGCAGCAGCGCCGACGCCTTTGCCTTGCCGGAGTTGCTGCGGATCAAGGCGCAGATTCTGGCAATACTGTGGCCGGACGATCACGCCCGGGTCGAAATCGCCCTGACCGAATCGCTGGACCTGGCGCGCAAGCAAGGCGCCCGCGCCTGGGCGCTGAGAACCTCAATGGACCTGGCCGCATTGTGGCTGGCCCGCGAACGGCGCAGTGAAGCGCGGGCCCTGATCGGCCTGTGTCGGGAGCAGTTCACCGAAGGCTTCGACACGCTGGATCTGCGTAAGCTTCAGGCCCTCTGGCAAAGCCTGCAGGCCTGATTCAGCGCAGGCCCAACTGCCCGGCCATCTTGACCAGATCAGCCACCGAGCGCGCCTTCATCTTGCGCATCACCTTGCCGCGATGGGCCTTGACCGTAATCTCGCTGATGCCCAAGTCCGACGCGATCACTTTGTTCAGACGGCCGGCGACCACCATCGTCAGCACCTCATGCTCACGCGGGGTAAGGCTGGCGTGGGCATCGCGCAGAGAACGCAGGCCGTCTTCACGGGCCAGCGCCGCACGGCTGTGTTCGAGGGCATCGGCGATGGCCTGCAACAACACCTCGTCATCGAATGGCTTGGTCAGGAACTCCAAGGCCCCGGCCTTCATGGCGCGCACGGTCAGGGGCACGTCGCCGTAGCCGGTCAGGAAGATGATCGGCAGGTCCGGCCGCTCGCTGCCGATCCTGTTCTGCAGATCCAGCCCGTTCAGGTCCGGCAGGTTGATGTCCAGCACCAGGCAACTGGGCACCGGCGACGGCGGCTGTTCGAGAAAGGCCTGTGCCGACTCGAACAGCCGGGGCCGCCACTGGGCGACGCCGATCAAAAGCTCCAGCGACTCGCGCACCGAAACATCGTCGTCGACCACGAACACCACAGGCCGGGTGTCGTTCGGCACGGCCTTGCGTCCTTGCGCAAGCGCGTTGTCATTCATCAAAAGCCACCTCCTCACGGGCTCGATGCCGCACTCAGCTGACTGGCAGCGCGGCGCTCAAAGCCTTGAGCAGCGCGGCCTCACTGAAGGGTTTCATCAGGCACTCCACGGCGCCGTGGTTCATCAGGCGCAGGCGCTCGGCGGGATCGCCGTGGGCGGTGATGAAAATGATCGGAATGTTGTAGCGCCGCCGCGTCAGTTCCCGTTGCAGCTCCAGGCCCGACATGCCCGGCATGGCGATGTCGAGGATCAGGCAGCGGGTCTGATCCAGGTAATCGGACGCCAGAAAATCCACCGCCGAAGAGAACGCCTGCACACGAAAGCCGAACTCGCGCAGCAGGTCGGGCAACGACTCACGCACGGATTCGTCATCGTCAACGACGGTGATCAGCAAGGGCGTGTCCATCAGCACGCCTCCTGGGTCGGGCCGCTGTCGCAGGCCTGCGCGCCTGGCGATGTGGTCGGCAGGTCGATGCGAAAGCTGGCACCGGGGCCGTCGCTGTTGAGCGTGGCCCACAGCGTGCCATCGTGGTGTTCGATGATCGAGCGGCTTACCGACAGACCAATGCCCATGCCCGAGCTCTTGGTGGTGTAGAAGGCGGTGAACAGCCGTTCCGAATCCTGTGGGTCGAAGCCGCTGCCGTTGTCCCGCACCGTCAGGCTGACGCGCCCGCCATCGCAGGTGTGGGTGCTGATGCGCAGATGTCGCGAACGGCTGGTGATTTTGTTCATGGCCTCAAGGGCATTGAGGATCAGGTTGAGGATGACCTGTTGCAACTGCACGCGATCGCCCATCACCTGAGGCAGGTTGCCGGCGAAATCGGGGTGCAGCAGCACGCCGTTGCGCTGCAGTTCGCCCAGCAGCATGGCGATGACTTCCCGGGCGGCTTCGTTGATGTCGACGCTTTCGATGGTGATGCTTTTCTTCGAGAACAGCGCGCGCAGTCGGTTGATCACATCGGCGGCGCGGTTGCCGTCGCGAATGGTGCGGCGCGCGGTTTCCAGGGCGCCGGTGACATTCGGCGGGTCGGCGCCGAGCATGCGCAGGCAGGTGCTGGCGTTGGTGATGATGCCCGCCAGCGGCTGGTTGACCTCGTGGGCGATGGAGGCCGTCAGCGCGCCGAGGCTCGCGACCCGGGCCAGGTGCGCCAGCTCCGAGCGCATCTTGTCCAGCGCGGCTTCTGCACGCTTGCGGTCTTCGATGTCGGTGTTCTCGCCATACCAGCGCAGGATGGCACCGGATTCGTCGCGCTGCGGCACGGCGCGGATCAAAAACCAGCGATAGGTGCCGTCGAAGCGACGCAGCCGCGCCTCGTATTCACCACTCTCGCCCGACTGCAACAGCGCACCCCAGTAGGCCGCCAGTGCGGGGGCGTCTTCGGGGTGCAGCGACTGGGTCCAGCCGGTGCCCCGCGCCTCGCTTAATGTCATGCCGGTGTAGTCCGCCCAGCGCTGGTTGAGGAAGGTGACATTGCCATCGGGCGCAGCGCTCCAGACGAAACCCGGCACGGCGTTGATCAGGCTGCGCAGGCTTTCTTCGGAGGCACTGACTCGCTCGAATTCGTTGTCCATGGCGGTCGTGTTCTCGTTGTCGCCGGTGGTCGAGGATGCGCCACGGGCCTTGTTCTTGACATCGTACTTAGGTGTCGCAAGGGTAAAACGGCGCAGCGGGCGCCGCGGTTATTTGTTGATAGGCGCCGTTAGCCGGGCGGGGCTCATACATAGGTATGCACCGACACCTTGGTGTAATCGCCCAGGGCATGGCGGCAGTGGTGTCATCGATCGCATCTGATTCGCCACATTGGCAGGGAGATCGATCATGCATGCCGCAACACCCCTCACCACTCGTCCTCGTCGCCTGGCTGGCGCTGCGCTGGGCCTTGCGTTGTTCGCCGCGGGCTTGCCCGGCGCCTATGCAGCCGATCCGGCCAGCGACGCGATTCGCCCTTACACGATTCATGTCGACGAAGCGAAGCTGGCCGATCTGAAACAGCGCATCGCCAACACCCGCTGGCCGGACAAGGAAACGGTCAACGACACCTCCCAGGGCGTGCAACTGGCGCAGGTTCAGGCGCTGGTGAAGTACTGGGGCACCGGCTACGACTGGCGCAAGGCCGAGGCGAAGCTCAATGCGCTGCCGGAGTTCATCACCACCATCGACGGCGTCGACATCCAGTTCATCCACGTGCGCTCGCGCAACCCCCACGCCATGCCGCTGATCCTGACCCACGGTTGGCCGGGTTCGCAGTTCGAATTCCTCAAGACCATCGGCCCGCTGACCGACCCTGTAGCCTATGGCGGCCGCGTGGAGGACTCGTTCGACGTGGTGATTCCGTCGATTCCCGGCCACGGCTTTTCCGGCAAGCCGACTGAGCTGGGCTGGGGCCCGGATCGCGTGGCCAAGGCCTGGGATGTGCTGATGAAGCGGCTGGGTTATACCCATTACGTGTCTCAGGGCGGCGATCATGGCTCGGTGATTTCCGATGCGTTGGGGCGCCTGGCGCCACCCGGTTTGCTGGGCATCCACCTGAACATGCCGGCCACTGTGCCGCCGGAGCTGACCAAGGGCATCAACAGTGGCGAGTCGGCGCCTACCGGCCTGGGCGATTCGGAACTGCGCGCCTATGACGCGCTGAAAACCTTCTTCGGCCGCAATGCCGCCTACGGCGCGATGATGGTCACCCGGCCGCAGACCATCGGCTATCTGCTGGCCGACTCGCCGGCCGGCAGCGCCGCGTTCATGTACGAGAAATTCGCCGCCTGGAGCGACAGCGACGGCGTGCCCGAGCGCGTGCTCAGCCGCGATGAAATGCTCGACGACATCAGCCTCTACTGGCTGACCAACACGGGCGCGTCCTCCTCCCGGTTCTACTGGGAAAACAACAACAATAACTTCAGCGCCGCCGCGCAGAAGACCGACACGATCAAGGTGCCGGTGGCCATCACGGTATTCCCTCACGAAATCTACCGCGCGCCGAAAAGTTGGGCACAGCGCGCCTATCCTTCGCTTTCCTACTTCAACGAAGTGAACAAGGGCGGCCACTTCGCCGCGTGGGAGCAGCCGCAACTGTTCAGCGAAGAGCTGCGCAAGGCGTTCCGGCCTCTGCGCGCCAACGCCAAAAGCGACGCCGGCAAGACGGGCCAATAACCGATCCGTGATCACGATCTGAGCCGTCTGCAGGCGGCTCGTACTGGAGGTACATCATGCAACTGAACACCGCGAATCAGAGCGCCGAGCCACAGCGTCGGCGCCTGCTGGCTTCCTCGATCCTGGCCGCTGCCGTGCTGTTCGGCGCAGCCGGGTCGCAGGCCAATGCCGCTGAAGTGGCGGCAACCACGATCGGCCCGATCACCGCAGGCAGCAACACTTCGTTTGGCCCGCTCAAGCATGTGAAGGCCGGGCTGCTGGACGTGGCCTACGCCGAAGTCGGCCCGGCAGATGGCCCGCCGGTGATCCTGATGCACGGCTGGCCCTACGATATCCACAGCTACGTGGACGTGGCGCCGGCCCTCGCCGCCAAAGGCTATCGCGTGCTGATCCCGTACGAGCGCGGTTACGGCGACACCCGTTTTCTTTCAGCCAAGACCCTGCGCAACGGCCAGCCCGCCGCGCTGGCGGTGGACCTGATCGATTTCATGGACGCCCTGAAAATCAAACAGGCCGTGATCGGCGGCTACGACTGGGGCGCGCGCACCGCCGATATCGTTGCCGCGTTGTGGCCGGAGCGGGTCAAGGCGCTGGTGGCGGTCAGCGGCTACCTGATCGGCAGCCAGGAAGCGGGCAAGGCGCCGCTGCCGCCGGCCGCCGAGCTGCAGTGGTGGTACCAGTTCTACTTCGCTACCGAGCGCGGGCGTCTGGGCTATGAAAAGAACACCCACGACTTCGCCAAGCTGATCTGGAAACTCGCCTCGCCCAAATGGGAGTTCGACGACGCGACCTATGATCGCAGTGCTGCCGCCTTGCAGAACCCCGACCACGTCGCGGTCTCGATCTACAACTATCGCTGGCGCCTGGGGTTGGAGAAGGGCGAGGCGCGGTACGACGCCCTCGAGAAAAAACTCGCGGCGTTCCCGAGCATCAGCGTGCCGACCATCACCATGGAAGGCGACGCCAACGGCGCCCCGCACCCGCCCGCCGAGGCCTACGCCAAGCGCTTCACCGGCAAGTACGAGTACCGGCTGATCTCCGGCGGCATCGGCCACAACCTGCCACAGGAAGCGCCGCAGGCCTTCGCCCAGGCGATTGTCGATGCCGATCATCTTTAAGGCTGCCCACGGGAGTCATGCACCGATGAAATTCAAGCATTTGACGGCCGTTGGCGTCATTGCCGGTGCGGTTGCGCTGCTGGCCACCGGGATCGCCCTCGGCGATTCCGGTGATGGCCTGGCGTCACCGATTTACGGCGTCAAGCTGCCCGACGGCTACCGCAAGTGGGAGCTGATCGCGCCTGCCCAGGAAGCGCCTCCTCTGGACGAATTGCGCACAGTGGTCGGCAATGACGTGGCAATCAAGGCCTACGAGAACGGCACATTGCCATTCCCTGATGGCACGGTGCTGGTCAAGCTGGCGTGGAAGCACGTTCAGTCGACCGAATTCGAGCCTGCGTCGATTCCCGGCGCGGCCACCACCGTGCAGGTGATGGTCAAGGACTCGAAGAAGTACGCCGCGACCGGCGGCTGGGGATTCGGCCGTTTCATCGGTGGCAAGCCGGTGGATGAGGCGCAGCACCAGACTTGCTTCGCCTGCCACCAGGCCCGCGTGCAGAACCACGATTACGTGTTCACCCGATTCGCGCCATAACGGCACTCATCAAGGCCACTTCAAGGCCCTGTTCTCAGGAGTTAGCAATGAACAAGCTTTTTGTCGCACTGACCTTGGCGGCCAGCCTGCTGGCGGGCGCCAATGCGTCCGCGCAAGCTGAGAAACCCACGGTCGTGCTGGTGCACGGCGCCTTTGCCGATGCGTCGAGCTGGAACGGCGTGGTGCAGATTCTGGAAAAGGATGGCTACCCGGTGGTGGCCGCTGCCAACCCGCTGCGGGGCGTGAAAAGCGACGGCACGGCGATCTCGAACCTGATCGCCAGCATCGCGCATCCGGTGGTGCTGGTCGGCCACTCCTACGGCGGCAACGTGATCAGCGAAGCAGCCAACGACCGGCCCAACGTCAAGGCGCTGGTCTACGTCAGCGCCTTTGCCCCCGAGGCGGGCGAGACAGTCGCGGGGCTGGCGGGCAAGTTCCCCGGCAGCACCCTGGGCCCGACCCTCGCCCCGCCGGTGCCGCTGGCCGATGGCGGCAAGGACCTGTACATCCAGCAGGACAAGTTCCACGACCAGTTCGCCGCCGACGTCCCGGCGCCCCAGGCAGCGCTGATGGCAGCCACCCAGCGCCCGGTCACCGAAGCCGCCCTGAATGAAAAGGCCGGCAATCCTGCGTGGAAGCACATCGCCTCCTGGTACATCTACGGCGACCAGGACAAGAACATCCCGCCCCAGGCCATGGCATTCATGGCCAAACGCGCCAATGCCAAGGAGGCGGACGTGATCAAGGGCGCCTCCCACGTGGTCATGGTTTCCCACCCCGAAGCCGTGGCGCGGTTGATCGAGAAGGCGGCTGCGGGCAACTGACGGCTACGACGGCGGGTGATCAGGCTTCTGATCCTGGCCGTAGCAGTCCGGCTTGCAGGCGAATGCGTCAGGTCAGTCACCACAATGTTGCATGGCCCGACGCATTCCCCTGTAGGAGCGAATTCATTCGCGAAAGATCGGTCAGGCGACAGGGATGTATCGCCGGTTCGGGCCATTCGCGAATGAATTCGCTCCTACAGGTGGCGGCGTCCTGAGCATTGTTATCGCCAGCAAGAAGGGACTATCGCGCGGCGGGCAGCAAAAAGCGGCCAATCACCGGCAGGTGGTCGGAGATCAGCAAGGTGTCTGCCTGCCGCACCTGGGCATTCACTCGTTTGAGGGTATGGCTGTAGAACAGGTAATCGAGGGTCCGGTCCGGCCCGCTGACCCGCGGATCGTTGGGAAAGCGGGTGTACCACTTGCGCCGATCCTCGCCATTGGCGTCGTCGTTGCTGGGGATCATCGGGTACTTTTCCCACAGCGCGTGCAGCTGGCTTTCCGGCGCATATTGCTTGCGCTGTTCGGCTGGCAAACGCTGGTACTGGCCCTGAGGCAGCAGGTTGAAATCGCCGCCAGCGATCCAGGGCGTGCCGCTTTTCTCGAAGCTGTCCAGCAACTGCGTGGTGGCCGACACCTGGCGCTGCAAGGTGTCATCGCCTTCGGAAAAGTCACCCAAATGAGTGTTAACTACAGCCAAACGAGTGCCCTCACCCAGAGGCAGGTAGCTGACCAACAGCGCGCGGCGCGGCTCGAACTGGCGGCCGATCAGGTTGCCATCAGGGGAGGGCAGTTGCAGGCGCTCGGCCTTGTCCATGCGAAAGCGGCTGAGGGTCGCGAGCTTCATGCCGACACTGCCGAAGATGTGCGGATCGGGGACAAAATCCGACTTCCAGTAAAACGCCTCGGTGCTGCACGGATAGAGGTCGGTGACCCGCTCCTGCAGCAGCGCCAGTTGGTTGGTGTAGTCAGTGTTCTTGGCGCCGTCGTTCACCTCCTGCAACAGCACGATATCCGGCTGTTCGTCACGAAGGATGCGCGCCACTTCGTCGAGGTTATAGGCGATGTCCTGAATCGTCGGGCGGGTGTCCGGGCCGCTGCCGTCGGCCAGGTCGTACCAGAACACGTAGCGCTTGCCGGCCAAGTACTGGATGTTCCAGGTCATGACCTTGAGCGCCTGGCCCGGCACCAGCGCAGGCGGCGCGGCGTCCTTGGCGTTGCAGGAAACCGGCATGCGCTCGTGGCGGGCCGGGTGCCAGGTCACGTTGTAAATCAGCCCCGCGATCAGCGCGAACAACAGCGCCAGACACAACCCGTAACGCGAAAGGCGACCCATCGACGCTCCTCAGTTCGGCCTGGCGGGCTCGTCGATCAACATGAACAGACGAAACATCACCACGCTGATGAACAGCTGCAGAAAACTGGAAATGGAGTCCACCGCCAGCGACAGCATCGGGCTCTGCTGTTCAGGCAGCACATAGAAACTCAGGCCTTCGAGGACCGACAGCGGAATGTAGACGAACAGCACGCAGACCAGAATCCGCACCAGATGGCCGCGGGTCATCTTGAAGCTTTCGCGCATCGCCTCCAGCGGGCCCATGCCGCGCAGCACCAGCAGGTACTCGGAGAACACCAGCTTGATCATCACCCACACCCCGGGAACGATGAACAGCGACAGGCCGGCCATGATCAGCATCGTGCTCAGCGCCGTGAGCACGGCGAAGGTCGGCCACAGGCGCAGGGTGGCGGCGAGCAGGTCGCGCTTGGCGGGCTGCTCGCCACGGGTCTTGGCGTCCAGAAACAGGATCAGCGCGCCGGTGTACAGCGGGTAGAACGCCAGGCCGATGAGCAACTGCCAGCTCGCCGAGCCGTCCGGGGCCGAGCTGCCCAGGACCTGTTTGGTCAGGGCTTCGAGGATCACCAGCGGCAGGCACAGCGACAGGATGCTGGCGAAATTGCGCCGGAAAAAGTACAGCGAGTCTTGAACGATGGTCAGCGGATTCATGAAAGGATCACAGGCAAAAGCAGGCCGACACTTTAACGTAGGGCCGGTGCGCGGGCCAATCGGATGGGCGGGCTCTGTGTAAGGCGAGCGCGGTTTTCTTAACTTTTTCTACACCCTATTGAAAGCCCCTTGAAACGCCCCATTACTGTTTGTGTCTGACACTTGCGTCAGCCACAGAATTCCTACGGCAATCTAACGAGGTCGCCATGCACAGCGAAGAGCAAACCCTGATCGATGGCTTGTTTACCAAACTCAAGCAAGCGGAAACCGATTCGGCCCCCCGAGACGCCCAGGCCGAGGCGCTGATCAAGGAGCACCTGACCCGGCAGCCCGCCGCGCCTTACTACATGGCGCAGGCGATCCTGGTGCAGGAAGTTGCGATCAAGCAGCTGGAGGCCCAGAGCCGCCAGCGCGACGAACAGATCCAGCAATTGCAGGCCGAACTGCAGCGCGCCAAGGCCCAGGCCCCGGCGCAGCAAAGCGGCGGTTTCCTGTCGAGCATCTTTGGCAGTGGCTCGCGCGAACAGCAGCAGCCGCAGCAACCGGCGGCGTCGTTCTCGCGTCCGTCCAGCCCGCCACCTTCTTCGGGCGGCTGGCGTGATGGCCCGGCCAGCCCACCGCCGCAGCAGGGCAACTTCAGCCCGCCGCCACAAGGCAATTACGCCCAGCCGCAGCAACAGGCGCCAGCCGCGCCGTTCGGCAGTGGTTTCCTGGGCGGCGCGCTGAAAACCGCAGCGGGCGTGGCCGGTGGCGTGATGCTGGCAGAAGGCATCAGCAGCCTGTTCCACCACAACAGCCAGCCGCAGGAGATCGTCGAGATCATCGAAGAGCGGCCTGCGCAGCCCGCCAGCGACCAGGATTTCGGCAACGGCGGCGGTTGGGGCGACGACCAGCAGCGCGTGACCAGCAACGATGGCTGGGGCAATGATTCCGGTGGTTTCGCCGATAACGACTACGGCAGCGACGATGGCGGCTTTTTCGGCGGTGATGATGACGATTCGTACGTCTGACGTTTCATCCTCAGAGGCTTTCGCGGTCTCTCGGGCACAACGCTGATCGAACTGTAGGAGCGAATTCATTCGCGATAGGCCGGGTCCGACGATGCATCTATGTCGACCGGGCCATTTTCGCGAATAAATTCGCTCCTACAGGTTCGAGCCCGCGCCACGGTCCTCTATGAACCCTTCAATCCCCTCCCCAAACTGGCATACTGAGCGCCGGTCCGGTTGTCGGGCCCTTGTCGCCTGTCAGCGCATCGAGGAGTTCCGGTGAGAAGAATCGCGGTGTTTGCCGACGTACAGAACCTGTATTACACGGTGCGTCAGGCCCATGGTTGCCATTTCAACTATGCCGCGCTCTGGGCGGACATCAGCAAACGCGGGCAGATCGTCGAGGCCTATGCCTACGCCATCGACCGCGGCGACAGCAAACAGCAGCAATTCCAGCAAATCCTGCGCAACCTGGGTTTTACCGTCAAACTCAAGCCCTACATCCAGCGCAGCGACGGCTCGGCCAAGGGCGACTGGGACGTGGGCATCACCATCGACATCATGGACGTGGCGCCCAACGTCGACGAAGTGGTACTGGCCTCGGGTGATGGCGATTTCGATCTGTTGCTCGAACGCATCATCAGCAAGCACGGCGTGCAGGCGGTGGCCTACGGCGTTCCGGGCCTGACCGCCAATTCGCTGATCCGCGCGGCCAGCCGCTATGTGCCAATTGAAGGCGGGTTGTTGCTCAAAAGCTGAATGCTCCCCACCCTCGTGGGACGTTTTCACCGAAACCCTGTAGGAGCGAATTTATTCGCGAAGGTGTTTCAGGCGACATCCATGTGTCGGATGTACCATCCATTCGCGAATGAATTCGCTCCTACATCGCTTATCGTAAAGGCTACTCCATGCAAGAACGCATCGCCGTCATCGACTTCGAAACCACCGGCATTTCCCCGAGCGGCAGTTGCCGGGCCACCGAGATCGCCGTGGTGATCATGGAGCAGGGCGTCATCGTCGAGCGTTATCAGAGCCTGATGAACGCCGGCGTGCGCATTCCTGCCTTCATCGAATCGCTGACCGGCATCAGTAACGCCATGCTGCGCACCGCGCCACCGGCCGAGCGGGTGATGAACGAAGTCGCCGAGTTCGTCGGCCTCACCCCGCTGGTGGCGCACAACGCCTCCTTCGACCAGAAGTTCTGGGACTACGAGCTGTCGCGCATCAAGCGCACCCGCGAACAGAGCTTCGCCTGCTCGATGCTGCTGGCTCGGCGCCTGATGCCGAGCGCGCCGAACCACAAGCTCGGCACGCTGACCTCCTGGGCCGGCTTGCCGCACACCGGCAAGGCGCACCGGGCCATGGCCGACGCCGAAATGGCCGCCAACCTCACCGCCCACCTGAGCTTTGAGCTGCGCAATACCCACGGGATCGCCGCAGTTTCCCACCAGCTGTTCTGCACATTGCAGAAAGTCCCGGCGAAGAAAATGGCCGAAGCCATCAGCAAACACCGCACGATTTGAAAACATCACCCGGCCCCGTAGCAGCACGGCTTGCCGGCGGGGACGTCCTCAAGATCGCCCCGCCGGCAAGCCGTGCTGCTACGGGGCGTATTTTCGCCGACCCTTGTAGGAGCGCGCTTGCCCGCGACAGCGCCCGCCAGATCGCCCCTGCCGCCAATCCATGCCACCACATAACGTGTTCCTCGCCCCCTTGTAGGAGTGAGCTTGCTCACGAAAGCGCCCGCAAGATCCCCCCACCGGCAAGCCGTGCTGCTACGTACGAAGCGCCGCAAAAAAGTGTACGGGTCGAAAAATCTTCAGTTGTTACTGAACGTGTAATCACAGCCTCCCTAGAATGATCATTCAAAAAACACTCCGGTGAATCCCTGATGGGGTACTCACCGAATAAAAGATTGAGCCTCCCATGCCTGCCACCCGCCGCTTCCCCCTGCTGCTCATCGGGGCCTTTTTCGCGCTTTACGTGATCTGGGGCTCGACCTACCTCGCCATCCGCATCGGTATCGAAACCTGGCCACCTTTGATGATGGCCGGCGTGCGCTTCACCATCGCCGGCTCCATCCTGTTCGCCTTCATGCGCTTTCGCGGTGCGCCGATGCCCACCTGGCAACAGTGGAAAGCCTCGGCGATGATCGGTTTCCTGCTGCTGGCTTGCGGTAATGGCGCAGTGACCCTGGCTGAGCACAACGGCGTGGCATCCGGCGTGGCCGCGTTGGCGGTGGCCGTGGTGCCGCTGTTCACCTTGCTGTTCGGCCTGCTCTGGGGCCATCGCAACACGGGCCTGGAGTGGGCGGGCATCGTACTGGGGCTGATCGGCATCGGCCTGCTCAATCTCGGCTCCAACCTGCAAGCCAGCCCTCTGGGCGCCGCGCTGGTGATCTTCGCCGCCGCCACCTGGTCATTCGGCTCGATCTGGAGCCGCTACCTGCCACTGCCTCCCGGCGCCATGGCCAGCGGCTGCGAAATGCTCACCGCCGGCGCCATGATGCTGATCGGCAGCTACGTCAGCGGCGAACGCATGACCCAATCCCCCGGCACCTCCGGCTGGCTGGTGATGGCCTATCTGGTGGTGTTCGGCTCCATCGTCGCGTTCAGCTCCTACATGTACCTGCTGAAAAACGTGCGTCCTGCCGCCGCCACCAGCTACGCCTACGTCAACCCGGCGGTAGCGGTGATGCTGGGCGTGCTGTTCGCCGATGAGCACATCGGCCCGGCGGAAGCCGCGGCCATGTGCGTGATCATCAGCGCGGTGGTGCTGATCGGTTTGCCGCAGTGGCGCAAGCAGACTGCAGTCCAGACAGGGTAAACTGCGCGCCATCACGAAATGCGCAACGGAATCACCATGACATTCGCCTCCCTCGGCCTGATCGAACCCCTGCTGCGTGCCCTCGAGGCACTCGGCTACCAGACGCCCACCCCCGTTCAGGCCAAGGCCATCGCGCCTGTGCTCGAAGGCCGCGACCTGATGGCCGCCGCCCAGACCGGCACCGGCAAGACCGCAGGTTTCGCCCTGCCGCTGCTGCAGCGCCTGACCATGGAAGGCCCGAAAGTCGACTCCAACTCGGTGCGTGCGCTGGTGCTGGTACCGACCCGCGAGCTGGCCGAGCAGGTGCATGAAGCGATTCGCCAGTACGCCGAACACCTGCCGTTGACCACCTACGCGGTCTACGGCGGCGTCAGCATCAACCCGCAAATGATGAAACTACGCCGCGGCGTCGACGTGCTGGTGGCCACGCCTGGTCGCCTGCTCGACCTGCATCGCCAGAACGCGGTGAAATTCACCCAGGTGCAAACCCTGGTGCTGGACGAAGCCGACCGCATGCTCGACCTGGGCTTCTCCCAGGAACTGCGTGACATCTACGCCGCATTGCCCAAACGCCGCCAGACGTTGCTGTTCTCGGCCACCTTCTCCGACCCGATTCGCGAGCTGGCCGGCAAAATGCTGACCAACCCGCTGAGCATCGAAGTCAGCCCGCGCAACGTCGCGGCGTCCTCGGTCAAACAATGGGTGGTCACCGTCGACAAGAAGCGCAAGAGCGAGCTGTTCATCCACCTGCTGAAAAAGCAGCGTTGGGGCCAGGTGCTGGTGTTCGCCAAGACCCGCGTCGGCGTCGATCAACTGGTCGACCGCCTGCAGGGCTTGGGCATCAACGCCGACGGCATTCATGGCGACAAACCGCAAGCCACCCGCCAGCGCGCGCTGGACCGCTTCAAGAGCAATGAAGTGCAGATCCTCGTCGCCACCGACGTCGCCGCCCGCGGCCTGGACATCGACGATCTGCCCACCGTGGTGAACCTCGACCTGCCGATCGTCGCCGAAGACTACGTCCACCGCATCGGCCGCACCGGCCGCGCCGGGCAGACCGGCGAAGCCATCTCCCTGGTCTGCGCCGACGAAGTCGAACTGCTCAGCGCCATCGAAGTCCTGACCCGCCAGACCCTGCAACGCAAGGAAGAACCGGACTTCATCCCGGAACACCGCGTCCCGGTCACCGACGCCAGCGGGCAGATCCACAAGAAGCCGAAGAAGCCGAAGAAACCCAAGGTAAGTGGTGGCGGCGGTGGCAAGCGCAACCTGGGCAAATGGGTCGACAGCGGCGACAGCGCGCCCGAGGCGCCAGCGGCCAAGCCTGTACGCAAGGTGCCAGCGTTCAATACGGGGCCGAGGAAGCGTAAGCCGTAACAGATCCCAGGCACGGCGCGCGACACCATTAAGGATTCGCGCGCCGATCCCATAGGCTATGTGCCCGACGCGATTGCGGATTCAGACGCCGATCCCTCTGTAGGAGCGAATTCATTCGCGAAAATCGTTCAGCTGATGAAAATGCATCGGATGTACCGGCCATTCGCGAATGAATTCGCTCCTACAGGATTGATGCTCGACGTAATTGCGGATTCAACCGCCGATCCAACAGGCTTTGTGCCCGACGCGATTGCGGATTCAACCGCCGATCCCATAGGCTTTGTGCCCGACGCGATTGCTGATCCAGACCCCAATCCCCCTGTAGGAGCGAATTCATTCGCGAAAATCGTTCAGCTGATGCAAATGCATCGGATGTACCGGCCATTCGCGAATGAAATCGCTCCTACAGGATTGATGCTCGACGTAATTGCGGATTCAACCGCCAATCCCACCGGCTTTGTGCCCGACGCGATTGCTGATCCAGACCCCAATCCCCCTGTAGGAGCGAATTCATTCGCGAAAAATCGTTCAGCTGATGCAAATGCGTCGGATGTACCGGCCATTCGCGAATGAATTCGCTCCTACAGGATTGATGCTCGACGTAATTGCGGATTCAACCGCCAATCCCACAGGCTTTGTGCCCGACGCGATTGCTGATCCAGACCCCAATCCCCCTGTAGGAGCGAATTCATTCGCGAAAAATCGTTCAGTTGATGCAAATGCGTCGGATGTACCGGCCATTCGCGAATGAATTCGCTCCTACAGGTTCTCGGTTCGGGCCGATTTCATGGGTCAAAGCGGGCTCGACGTTGTCAACATCCATTCCAGCGTCTCCCGCAGCGATGGCGTCTGCCACCCGGGCACTAGCGCGCGCAGGCGGGAATTGTCGCCACACAAACTGCGGACCTCGTTCTTGCGCACGAACGCCGGGTTAACTTGGATCAGCACATCGTGCCCGGTAATGTCGCCGCACAACCCCAGCACTTCGCGCAACGAATGCGCCTCGCCCGAACTGATGTTCACCACTTGCCCCACGGGATGCGCGTCGAGCAGGCCCCGGTACGCGGCCACCAGCGCGCGCACGTCACTGAAATCCCGCCACACATCCAGATTGCCCAGCTCGATGGTTGCGGCCTTGCGCCGGAAGTGGCTGACGATCTTGGGCAGCAGGAAGTTCTCTGCCTGGCCGACGCCGGTGTAGTTGAAGGGGCGGGTGATCACGATGGGCAGGCGGTCGAACCACAGCCGCGCCATCAGCTCCATCGAGTACTTGCTCACCGCGTAATCATTGGCTGGCGCGGGCGGCGTGTCCTCGTTCAACAACCCCGACGAGCCATTCCCGTAAACGTTGGCGCTGCTGGCGAGCAACACGCACTCGGGTGTTTTCCCGCTCTGTTCGATGGCTTCCAGCAGATGGCGGGTGCCCATCAGGTTGACCTGATAAAACGCATCGGCCCCGCCATGCCCGACAAAGGCCACCGCCGCCAGATGCACGACGATGTCCGGTTGCAGCTGGCGCAGGACAGCGTTCAGGCGCGCGCGGTCGAGCAGATCGGCCTGATGATAATTGGCCCCATCGCCGGGCTGGCTGCCGATGCCCACCACCTCGGCGCCATGCCCGCTCAGCTCGGCAGCCATATAGCGGCCCGTGAACCCCTGAACGCCAGTAATCAGAACCCGCTTGCCGGCAATGCCCATCAGAATGAGAAACCCTTTTCGTTACGTTGGATGTCCGCTTGCACCATCATGCGGCAGAGTTCTTCGAGGGGGGTGCGGGCTTCCCAGTTCAGCACGCGCTTGGCTTTTTCAGGGTTGCCGATCAGCAGGTCGACTTCGCTGGGGCGGTAGAATTTCGGGTTGATCCCCACCAGCGCCTTGCCGGTTGCCGCGTCAAAACCCTGTTCGGCCTCACCCTTGCCGCGCCATTCGATGGCGATGTCCACCGCCCTGAACGCCATGGTCACGAAGTCGCGAACGGTTTCGGTGCGATTGGTGGCCAGCACGAAGGTGTCCGGGGTGTCGATCTGCAACATGCTCCACATGCCTTCGACGTACTCCTTGGCAAAGCCCCAGTCTCGGCGTGCGTCGAGGTTGCCGAGTTCGAGCCGGTCGAGCCGGCCCATCTGGATCTTCACCACCGAATCGGTGATCTTCCGCGTCACGAATTCGCGCCCGCGCAGGGGCGACTCGTGATTGAACAGGATCCCGCTGGCGGCAAAGATCCCGTACGACTCACGGTAGTTGATGGTCATCCAGTGCGCGTACAGCTTGGCCACGCCATAGGGGCTGCGAGGGTAGAACGGCGTGTCTTCATCCTGCGGCACCGCCTGCACCTTGCCGAACATCTCGGACGTGGAGGCCTGGTAATAGCGGATCTTCGGGTCGACGATGCGAATCGCTTCCAGCAGGTTGACCGCGCCGATGCCGGTGATTTGCGCCGTGGTGATGGGTTGGTCGAACGACACACCGACAAAACTCTGCGCCGCTAGGTTGTAGATCTCCCCGGCCTCGGTGTTCTGCAGCAGACGAATGGTCGCGGCGAGGTCGGTCAGGTCATACTCGACCAAGTGCAGATTGGGGTGATTGGCAACGCCCAGCTCCTCGATACGCCAGAAATTCACTGAGCTGGTACGCCGATAGGTGCCGTATACGGTGTAGCCCTTTGCAAGCAGCAGCGCCGAGAGGTAAGCACCATCCTGTCCAGTGATGCCGGTAACAATTGCTTTCATGGGGAAGCCTCTGAAGTTTTCTCAAGTGTCGTTGCAGCACGGGCAGTTGAAATAACTACAGCTGAAAGTCATTACCGCGACCGAAGCCTGTGTACTTTAGCGTGCTTTGAGGGGGTTGCCGCAGGCACGCAGTGAGTTGGACCAGCCAAGCAAGAATTGATCCCGTGAGCGGGGCGAAGATGGCGAAGAATAATTAAAACGATCGTTTGTTTTGTTGCGACAACCTGTGGACCCCAGAGAATGCGCGGGCCCGGGTTGGGTCGGGAGAAGTAATTATTTTATCGGGCGCACAAACTTTCTATGTAAAATCGGTGTTTTGGCGGTCAGAAATGATCTGCCACCTTAAATGGTGGCAAAATAATGTCGTTATTTGGCGCTACAGATCGACCATTGTTCTCATGGATCGGACGGTGTCAGCAATGCCTCGTCAGGCCCTTCAAGGTAGAAAACTCTTGTGAAGATTCTAGTTACAGGCGGTGCGGGTTTCATTGGTTCTGCAGTAGTACGTCACATCATTTCCAACACCGCTGACGCGGTGGTCAACGTCGACAAACTGACCTACGCAGGCAACCTCGAGTCGCTGCAGAGCGTCGCGCAAAGCGAGCGCTACGCGTTCGAACACGTCGACATCTGCGACCGCGAAGCGCTCGACCGCGTGTTCCGCGAGCACCAGCCCGACGCCGTGATGCACCTGGCAGCCGAATCCCACGTCGACCGCTCCATCAGTGGCCCGTCGGAGTTCATCCAGACCAACATCATCGGCACCTACGCGCTGCTCGAAGCCGCCCGTGGCTACTGGTCGTCGCTGGACGACTCGCGCAAGGCCGCCTTCCGCTTCCATCACATTTCCACCGACGAAGTGTATGGCGACCTCGAAGGCCCGGAAGACCTCTTCACCGAAACCACGCCCTACCAGCCAAGCTCGCCGTACTCGGCCAGCAAGGCCAGCTCCGATCACCTGGTTCGCGCCTGGGCCCGCACCTACGGCCTGCCGACGCTGGTGACCAACTGCTCGAACAACTACGGCCCGTTCCACTTCCCCGAGAAGCTGATCCCGCTGGTGATCCTCAACGCGCTGGAAGGCAAGCCGCTGCCGATCTACGGCAAGGGCGACCAGATCCGCGACTGGCTGTTCGTCGAGGACCACGCCCGGGCGCTGTACAAGGTCGTGACTGAAGGCGTGGTGGGCGAGACCTACAACATCGGCGGCCACAACGAGAAACAGAACATCGAAGTGGTGCGCACGGTGTGTGCGTTGCTCGACGAGCTGCGCCCTGATTCGAAATTCCGTCCTCACGTTGAATTACTGACCTACGTGCAGGATCGCCCGGGCCATGACCTGCGCTACGCCATCGACGCCAGCAAGATCCAGCGCGAACTGGGCTGGGTGCCAGAAGAGACCTTCGAATCCGGCATCCGCAAGACCGTGCAGTGGTACCTCGACAACCCTGAGTGGGTCGCTCACGTCAAAAGCGGCAGCTACCAGCAGTGGATCGACAAGAACTACGCAGCCCGCGCGGACAAAGCATGAAAATCCTTCTGCTTGGGAAAAACGGCCAGGTCGGCTGGGAGCTGCAGCGCGCGCTCAGCGTAGTGGGCGAAGTCATTGCCCTCGATCGTCATCCTGCCGACACCGCCTACGGCACGCTGGCAGGCGACCTCTCGAACCTGGACGGCCTGCGCGATGCCATTCGGGCCGTCGCGCCAGCCGTCATCGTTAACGCTGCGGCCTACACGGCCGTCGACAAGGCCGAGACCGAGCGCGAACTGGCGCACCGGGTCAATGCACTGGCCAGTGGCGTCATGGCCGAAGAGGCCAAGGCCCTCGATGCGCTGTTGGTCCATTACTCGACCGATTACGTGTTCGACGGCACAGGTACCGAGCCCTGGAAAGAGACCGATCAGGTCGCCCCGGTCAACTATTACGGCGCCACCAAGCTGGAAGGCGAGCAGCTGATCGTGGCCTCCGGCTGCAAGCACCTGATCTTCCGCACCAGCTGGGTGTACGCAGCGCGCGGCAACAACTTTGCCAAGACCATGGTGCGCCTGGCCCGTGATCGCCAGACCCTGAGCGTGATCGCTGACCAGATCGGCGTACCCACTGGCGCCGACCTGCTGGCCGACGTCGCGGTCGCTGCCCTGCAGCAAACGCTGGTCGACCCTCGCAAGTGCGGGATCTACCACCTGGCACCCGCCGGCGAAACCTCCTGGCATGCCTATGCCAGCTACGTCATCGAGTTCGCGAAGGCGAAAGGCGAGGCGTTGGCCGTGGAAACGATTAACCCGATCCCCACCACCGACTACCCGACACCTGCCAGCCGCCCGCTGAACTCTCGCCTTGCGACGCAAAAGCTGCGTCGCGCCTTCGCTGTACACTTGCCGGATTGGCAAAGTGGTGTAACCCGAATGCTTATGGAAGCTCTGAACAAGTGAACACGACCAATCGCAAGGGAATCATTCTGGCTGGCGGTTCCGGGACGCGTCTGCACCCGCTGACACTCGGCGTCTCCAAGCAAATGCTGCCGATCTACGACAAGCCGATGATTTTCTACCCGCTGTCGGTATTGATGCTCGCCGGCATGCGCGAAATCCTGATCATCTCCACCCCGGACGACCTGCCGGCATTCCGCAAGTTGCTAGGCGATGGAAGCCAGTACGGCATCCAACTGAGCTACGCCGAACAACCAAGCCCGGATGGCCTGGCGCAGGCGTTCATCATTGGTGAAGAGTTCATTGGCAACGACCCTTGCTGTCTGATCCTGGGCGACAACATTTTCTATGGTCAGCACTTCTCCGATAACCTGCGCGCGGCGTGCAACCAGACTGAAGGCGCCACCGTTTTCGGCTACCACGTCAACGATCCCGAGCGTTTCGGCGTCGTCGAATTCGATGCCCAAGGTCGCGCCCTGAGCATCGAAGAAAAGCCCGCCAAACCGAAGTCCAGCTACGCCGTGACCGGTTTGTACTTCTACGACAACCAGGTCGTCGAGATCGCAAAAAACATCAAGCCATCGGCCCGTGGCGAACTGGAAATCACCGATGTGAACCGCGTCTACCTCGAGCAGAAGAACCTGACCGTTCAGATGCTGGGCCGCGGCTTCGCCTGGCTGGACAGCGGAACCCACGAATCGCTGCTCGAAGCCAGCCAGTTCGTACACACCATCGAGCAGCGTCAGGGTTGGAAGGTGGCGTGCCTGGAAGAGATCGCGTACGTCAACAAGTGGATCACTGCAGAACAGGTGGCTTCGCAGGCTGAAAAACTGAAGAAAACCAGCTACGGCCAGTATCTGCAGAAAATGCTGGACCAGGGTCACGTCTGATTCAGCCCCGCACGCCAGTCAGGATCACCGACAACATGTCATCCGATTTTCCCAAGGTTGCCGTGTTGTTGGCGGCCTACAACGGCAAGGCCTGGATAGAGGAGCAGCTAGCCTCTATCCTCGCGCAAACCGGCGTTAACCTGAGCATCTATATCAGCGTCGACCCTTCGACCGATGGCACCGAAGCCTTGTGTGCGGAATACGCACTGCGTCATGCAAACGTGGTTCTGTTACCCCCTGCCGGCCCTTTCAAAGGCGCTGCACGCAACTTTTTCCGCCTCATCCGCGATGTCGACTTCAGCACCTACGACTTCGTGTCTTTTTCCGACCAGGATGACATCTGGTACCCCGACAAGCTGCAACGCGCTGTCGCCAAGCTGCGTTCGGATGACATTGACGGTTACTCAAGCAATGTTATTGCCTTCTGGCCCAATGGTAGGCGGATGCTTGTCGACAAAGCTCAGCCTCAGGTGAAGTGGGACTATCTGTTTGAGGCCGCTGGGCCTGGATGTACTTATGTTTTAAACACGGTGCTTGCCGAGTCGTTCAAGTTGTTCTTGTTGCGTGAGTGGGGAAGGGTACAAAACGTTTCGCTCCATGATTGGCTCTGCTATGCATTTGCGCGCAGTCAGGGATTCCGCTGGTTTATTGATCCTGCGCCGAGCATGGACTACAGGCAGCACGCCAATAATCAGATAGGCGTGAATGCGGGTAGGTCATCTGCGAAGGCCCGGTGGGCACGAATTGCCGATGGGTGGTGGTTCGACCAGATTCGCTTGATATCGTCGCTGCTGAATATAAGGAAAATGACCTTTCTACAAGCGCCTTCCTTGGGCCGGCTGGCAACGTTGAGGCTGGCGCTGATGTCGTTCAAATTGAGACGCCGATGGCGTGACCGTTTTGCGCTCATCGTAATCTGTATTGTGAAAATGGGTACCGGCCATTAAACGTCAAGGTGTGTGTAAGACCGACGTTATATTTTGTTGAGTACGATGGCAATAAACAGTCCAATGTTGCCGATCAATGTTTGGCGGTAAATGCCAGTGCGTTTCATGAGGGGCAGTCTGGTAAAAAAGGGGCTGGAACGGGCTCGAATGAAATTATCAAGTTTTGTCTGGTTTTGTGCGGACAGCTTGTTTTTAAGCGTGCTCAGGACGTTAATGTTTTGATCGGTCCAGGCTCTGAAACGCCCAGAGAACCCACGTTGTAATCTTGTTATCTTTAATCGGAATCCGGATTGGCTACCGATCAAGTTGTGGGCATGCTGACGATAATCCAGCGTTGGTGTTGGGTCATAATGTACAAAACCCTCCGATCCGGTCACTATCATATAGATCAGCCAGTCATGAGCGACAATTGATAAGTTGTGGTAATCAATATTCAGCAGTTCCCGCGTTCGTTGGTTAATAACCATCGTGTTTGCGCCAGCGATACTTTGAACCAGTGAGTTTGAAAATCCAAACGGCATCCTGTAAAGAGGTGATTGCCCGAGGGTGCCTCCTGTTTCATTGATCAGGCGAGTCCGGGAGCAGTACATGGCGGCACGGTCTGAAGGTGCTGTGGCGAGGCGAGCCAAGCTTCGAGCAAGCTTGTCGTCATGCCAAATATCATCCTGATCGCAAAAAGCGTAATAGTCTGCCTGAATGTCAGGTCGCGTTAGTAATGAAATAAAATTCTTGGCAAAACCGCGTCTCGGTCCCTCGAAAATCTGAACTTTGCCTACGGGCGAAGTTTTTTGAAATTCACTAATCAGCGTTAGCGTGCTGTCTGACGATCCATCATCAGAGATGTAAAGTGTCCAGTTTTTGTGTGTTTGGCGTTGGAGGGACTCTAATTGCTGAAGTAGATGTTTTTCGCCGTTATAAGAGCACAGCAATATTGCAACGTTGAAATTGTCTGTTTTAGCTCCAGTGGTTGCATCCATACATTCTGTTCGCTGTTCAGTCATTTTTATGTTGCCAGTCGGTCTTCTGTAGAGCTAAGTTTTTCGAAAACAGCGCTGAGTATATCAAGGCGTCGAATAAATGGAAGTGACGACCTTTGCGCCGTTTCACCGGTGTGTCAAAGTCGTCGCCGTATCGGTGCCGGTCGAGGCTGAGCGTGATAAACTGCCCGACAATCATCGGTTTCAGGCAAGCCAGCAATTTTTTGTACGGCTGCCTGCCTGGCCAGAAGTACATCAGCGTGGGCGATGGTGATGAGGCCTGCGAGCCGTGAAGCGCTACCTACTTAGAGTGCGTGATATTTCAGTATTAGAGGTGATGTTGTGAGCTATACCCGTACCGCCATTCCAGAAGTCGTGATTTTTGAACCGAAAGTTTTTGGTGACGCCAGAGGTTCTTTTTTTGAAAGTTTCAACCAGCGCCATTTCGAAGAAGTGGTCGGGTATGAAGTGAGCTTCGTTCAGGATAACCATTCGGTCTCCTCTCAGAACGTACTTCGCGGCCTCCATTATCAGATCAAACAACCACAGGGAAAGCTTGTACGTGTCGTGCAGGGGGAGGTGTTTGATGTTGCCGTCGATATCCGCAAGAGCTCTCCGACATACAAAAAATGGGTGGGGATTCATTTAAGCGCTGAAAACAAGAAGCAGCTCTGGGTGCCGGCAGGGTTCGCCCATGGTTTTATCGTATTGTCTGAAACGGCAGAGTTTTTGTATAAGACCACCGATTATTACGCCCCCGCGTACGAGCGGTGCATTGTGTGGAACGATGAGGAGCTTGGGATCGATTGGCCGGCCTCGCGCGACCCAATTCTTTCGCCTAAAGACGCGCTAGGGATGATCTTGCGTGACGCAGAAGTCTTCGACTGATCCGACCTGTAATCACCCGTCTTGCGGCCTGCATCTCATCGATGCGGGCCGTTTTCGTTTAAGCCATTCGGTGGCGCATCAATGACTCATAGGCTGTCTGCCAACGGCCAGTTTGAGTAGTTGCAGGGCTCTCGAAATTTTGGATAGCCCATTGCGCAGCGTGCCTTTACTTGACGCGGTGATTGCGTAGAACGGGGGTGAGAAGCGTACGTCTTGCCAGATTTCAGTGAGCGTTGGTTTCCAGTTCTCCAATGAGGTGCTGGAAAGTTGGCTGATGAGAGAGGGGCGGACATGACCCTGCTCAACCTCACGCTTCAGTTGCTCTTTGGTAATGAAGCCTCGTTCAAGCGCTCGCCCGAGGCAAGCGATCCAGAGATGCCCGTTTGGATTCTGTAACGAAACCCAAGGCTGGGTATTCATGTCGGTGTAATGCAGCAGGCACGTGTGATCGCGCTCGAAGTGCTCAAGTGAGTTCCATTTCTCGGGAAGGGAATAGGAGACGGATCGAGCAACTTTCATGTCAAACATGAGCGTCTGATAGTTGAGAGCACCGCTGTCCAGTTGGCCCACGATGTCCTCGATTTTCCAGTGCAGTTGAGCGCAGTCGAGCAGCACAACGCTGAACTGCGAACGCCGTTCCCCCGCGGCGCTGCCCACGGTCTGCAAGTCGCTGCCGTTGAACGGACTATTCCAGAGACCATTGATGTCTTGGAACACCTGCATATCGGCGTCCATATAGATCGCCTTGCCTCGGAAGCCGCAGAGTTCAGGAATCAGGAAACGCTGGAAGGAAAATGGCGTTCGTGCCCGGTTTGCCGGGTCTTTGGGAACAGGGATAGTGCGCGAGTGGGTATAGATGGCCGATAACTCCACCGGCAGTTCGGTCTGCTCGCGAATCGAGAATTCCAGAACCTTCATCGGCAGCCATTCGGCGGGCGTGGCCGCCACGAAGATGCGAACCGGATCCTGGTGATTGGATGTATCTGGCATTGTCTCTTCCATAACGGTCATTCCGAGGCATCAGTTCTGGTTGCAGACACCGGAGGCCTCCAGTTTTTGATCCAGTGTCGCACGCCGGATCACGGGTTCCAGCACATTGCCGTTCTTGACCTCGGCGGTGCCTTGCTCCAGCGCGAGCATCATCAGCGTACTGCCTTTGCAGGTGCCCAGGTGGTCCTCATCACTGAACAGCGACCAATCCTGCATGAGGCCAGTCTCGGGTGTATCCAGGTCGATGAACGGAATACTGTACTTTTCTGAAATGCGCTTCAGATCCCGTACGTGTTCGGCGAGTCCGAACTGCTTCTGAAAGTTGTAGAGATCAGAGCGTACGGGGGGCTGATAGAACACGACTTGGATGCCGTGGGCCTGACCCCATTTTGCAAAAACATCGAAAAGTCCGTCCCACGGCGCGTTGGCTGGAATATCGCGTAAGCGCTGGACCTTGATGTGGTCATTTTTGATTTCCGGAAGCAATCGGTTCGCGGGTGTCGTAAATGGAAGCGTATCTGCTCGCTCTCCTCGCGAGTTAAGCGTTTTCAAGAAGGGATCGTTCTTTGCTTGTACTACCTTGTCTGAGTCGGAAATCAACGATGAGAACCGCAGATGGCTGCGGTATTGCATCATTACTGGCTTCCAGCTCGTTTTCTTCTGAGTCAATCGTTTCTCGGCACCGGCAAAGACGTCAGCACATCCAGGGGTGTCGTCTTTTTCGGCGCACAGAGGTTCCAGTGACAGCAACAGGGGGAGATACTTCAAGTGATCCGCTTCTACGATGAAGCGCCCAGGTCTTCTGAGTAACAGTGACGTCTCTACGTACATAGTTTTCAGGTTGGGGAAGCGCAAGCGAAGAATTTCCGCCTGCAAGACCAGACCGTAGGATATTTCGTTGTAGCTGTTTCCGGCTCCCACAACCCTGCCCTCAATCCCGAGATGGCTAGGTTGAAGAATTTTGCTGCGAGAGGTCCCCACATAGCCCGCAACAACCTCGTTCGGTGTTGGATAGTGGCTGAATAGCGCAACGTTCTGGGCGATCATCTGGTTACCCAGCTCGCGATCAGAAATTGCCAAGTCTGGCAATTGAGCCATGAGTTCAGGTACGGATTCGTTATAACTTTCTTCCTTGTTGAAATGGTTTCGAACTGCCATTTCAGCACCCAGAAAGCCTACGCCGATCAAGCCCAACGTCAAGGCGTAGAGTTTTACTAGCTTCCGACGGGTAAGCTTGTCGCTCTTAGAATTGAAAATATATGAAGTCATTGCCGTCTACATAATAGATGTAAGAGAACACAGCCAGTACCATGAACGTCATCGCACAATAGGCGGCCCTCAGGTTTGTGATATCGAAGTGGTACGTGGTCCGGTGTACCAGCCACTGTAGTGGCAGGTAGATCAGTAATAGCTCATAGAAAACCGGCGCGATTCGGGTCTGGCCCCAACCTGACGCGACAGTAAGAATTGTACTGATGGTGATAAAGGCTGAATGCGTGTCTGATGCACGGAAAAAAATCCAAGCAGAAAATACTACCGTCATTGTCAATAACCAGGAAACGCCGGGTAGTGCGAAGAGCTTCTTGACAGCATTCTGCGAAGATAGCTTGTCGAAAAGGCGCTGTACAGCCAGTGCCGCGCCGTGAATGGCGCCCCAGATGATAAAATTCCAGCTGGCACCGTGCCACAGTCCGCCGAGCAGCATGGTAAGGAAAAGGTTGCGAAGCGTTCTCCATTCCGCAGCCGTTCTTGAACCTCCCAATGCGATATATAGGTAGTCTCGTAACCAACTGCTCAGCGTGATGTGCCAACGACGCCAGAAATCCCTGATCGACAAAGAAGAATAGGGGGCGTTGAAGTTATACGGCAGCACGTAGCCAAAAAGCAGGGCTGCGCCTAGGGCCATTAGAGAATAGCCCCAAAAGTCGCAAAGAATCTGCACACCGAATCCGATGACCGACATCAGGTTGTCTAGCCCAGAATAGTGTGCCGGATCTTTGAATATCACATTAATAAAGGGAGCCAGGCCATCCGCGATCCCACACTTGAGTGCCAAACCCGCAACGAAGTAGTACAGGCCGTTGTAAATAAGAGAGAGGTCGAGCACCTGCCTGATTTTGATCTGCGGCATGAATTGCGCGGCCCGACAAATGGGGCCGGCGATTAGGTGAGGGAAGAACAACACAAAGATCGCGAAGACGACAGGGTCCCGCTCATGCTGAAACTTACCAGTATAGATATCAACGTGATATGAAATCAGTTCGAACACGTAGAACGAAATGCCTAGAGGCAGAATAATTTTCAGTAAGCCAATTTCATAATTTGGGTCATACAGTTGCCCTATTGCCTGGATGTTTTCCAGGAAAAAGTTCATGTATTTAAAGTAACACAGCAACAAGAGGTTCAACACGCAGGCGGCGATAATCCATGTTCGGCCGCGGGTCGAAGCGATGCGTGAGGCGATCAACCAGTTTATTGCGATGATACAGGTCAGCATTAGTCCAAATGCCTTGCTCCAGCTGAAATAAAAGTAGAGACTGGAGATCAGTACAACCCATTGCCTGCCCCTTAGCCATGGGCACAACCAGTAGCACGCTAGAGTTGCAGACAATAGGGCCACATATTCTAGAGAGTTGAAAAGCATACGTATCTTAATCCTTGTGTGTCCGTCATGCAATTTCCCAGGCGATCGATGAGAATATAGCGAATATGGTTATAGGTGTGTCTGTTTTAATACCTTGGCTACGACATTCTGCACCTGCTGCTGCAGTCTTGCCTCTGAAAAATTAACTTCACAAAAATGTTGTGCGGTTTTAAGTGTTTCGGATCTAAGGGCTTTGTCTGCTAACAGATTATTTATAGCGTCGTACCAATTTTCTTTGACGAGAATGCCTCCGCCGTTAGGAATGACTAAATTGTAAACAGAGATGTCGGAAGCGATTACAGGTATGCCCGCCGCTGTGTATTCGACAAATTTCGTCGCCGATTTGCATAAATTGAATGGTTCATTTGCGAGGGGAGCTATGCCGAGTTCCCAGTTCAGTTCAGTAAGGGTTTTCAAAAAACCAGTGTATGATTGATTGACTCTATGGCTACGCACGCGATTTCCAAACCGCAACAGATCGGCAGGCATTTGTATAGTGCCGAATACTTCAAAATGTAGATCAGGGTTTTCGTCAAGCAGTCTCGCAATAGCTGGAACAGCTAGTCTCAAGTCCTGACTGTGTCCTTTAGACCCCATGTAGCCGAATGTGCGACGTTTGCCTGCTGCAATGACTGGCGTGTCCATGTGCAATCCCATATAGGGAGTATGCATCCCGCAATATACATCTTGGTGGGGGAATAGCCTTTTCAGGTGATTTGCTAAATGTTGAGTAGAGGTATAAATAAGACTCGCGTTTTTGAGCATATAGGCGCGTTCATCTATGACTTGCTCCGCCCCTTGGACTTTCTGAATTTCAGCACCTAACGATTCAGGGATTTCCAGCAAGTTATCATCAATGTGATAAATTACCGGAATTTCCTGCTGCTTGAAATAAGATAGTATGTCTTTTCCAAATGGCACGCCGTAACGAGTCATAATTACCACGTCAGGGCGAAAAGTTGAATGCCAACGCTTCCAGCAGCCGTAGCCAGCTTTCTTAACGACATTTTGTGATGCAACTGCGAAATTTACTTCGCCTTTTTTATGGAGTTCTTTAAGGGGGATGTCAAAGCATATGTAGTAAGTCGCATTGACGTGCTCTGTAAAAATCAAGATGTTTCGCGCGTTTGAGTTGTTCGAGTTGTAGATATCGAAGCCACAAGTCTCGAGTTTTGATTTTTTTTTGAACAGAGATCTCAGATTAGGGAGCATTAGTTTTGCTTCTCCCCTGCAGGCGAAGACTTCGTTGTCGATTGGCTACCCAAGTTTGATTCGTACTCTTTAATCACGCGTTGCCGCTCGCGCTTGGCTTCGTAGACTGCTTTGTGGGGGATGTAGCCAGCTAATTTATCGGACGCGGAGTTTTTTGCGTCCCACAGCCTATGAAGAAACTTAGGAACTATGTGGCGATACTTAATGTCTCTGATCAGTGAGGGACGGAAATACCCCAGATCGATTTCTTCCTTAATGGCTGATTCTTTGAGGGTTTTGTCTGAAAGCATACGGCGAACTTCTTCAAACCATAACCAAGCGAATTTGTTACCACACGCTGACCAGGGCTGGGTGTAAACATCAGTGTAATGAATTAGCCTTGTTTCGGAGTCCCAGTGCTCCAAACTATTCCATTCAAAAGGTACTCCATATTTGACATGCTCTTCGTTGAGTATGCAAAGTTCAAACATGAGTTGGTCGTAGTTGTATTGCCCTTCGTCCAGGCCTCTGACGATCTCATCGATATCCCAGTCTAAGTTTTCGCAATCCAAAAGCATGACTGCGCATTGCTTTTTGCGAGTTTTGGGCGCCCCGATCTTCTGGGTGGCATCGGTACTATGTTTTACCTCCTGTTGGATGATGATTTTTGCACCATCAAAAGGAAGGTTCCATAGTTCTCTAATATCGCGAAGTACCAGCATATCGGCATCCATGTAAATAGCTTTTCCCTTATAGCCATTAAGTTTGGGGATGCAGAATCGACTGAAAGAAAAACCTGTTCGTTGGCCGTTCCGAGGGTCTGCGGGGACAGGTACCGGCAAATCCAGCATCGGGATTACTTCAACGCGGGCCGTCGTATGGCGTTTAATGGAATACTCCAGCACGGGAACAGCCAACAGTTGGGACCGATCAACGCCTACGTAGACCCGGATGATTTCGTTATTGGACATTCCATTTCTCCTCTAGCAAGTATCTTAGCGTATCGTACCGTATGGTGAGGCGGGCGATGCGCCTTTATAGCGTCAGGCTTAGTCCGCTCTACATGTTGCCAACTAAGTTACTACTCTGACGTCTGCAGTTACGTAATCAAATTGTTCAAAATATTAGAAGCAGCAGACCCATCTACCACGTTGCGTCTGACAAAGCTAAGCGATTGTTCGTGAAATCCAGAGCCTGCCCCCACTAGATTGACGAAATCCGACCAATCGTCAGATTCTCGGATAATGGAGAGGGGGGCGTACCGGTCTAGCTCGAGGTCATGGGCGACTACTGCAACGCTAAGACCCTTGCGTGCAGCATCAAGTGCGACCGTCGACGGTGACGTAATCACTGCAGAGAGTCTGCTGAGCAATTGGTCTGTTGTAAACTTCCGCCAAGCAGCATTATCGGGATCCACGATCATCAAATTTGGCGCCATCGGCTTTTCACCCTGATAGCGCTTTGTCAACCAGAGACCAGCATTATGTGGTTTGATCAAGAATACGAGATCCGGAAAATTTTTAGCGAGTTTTTTGACGCCTTGAATGAAAAAACTTCGGTATTCTTCGCTGTAACGGTGCCAATGGAGATTTTCAAAAATGCCGATAACAGTCGCCGCCGAGGGGATCAAATGATCCAGATTGACCATGTCGTTAGCGACTAACTTTGTGCATCCCACGGAAATGCACTTGGATACTGTACTGGCGCGTACTTGAGGGTGCAGCGTATCAGTAGGTCCCCATATATAAATTCTTTGCGAAGCAAAGTTTACTTTGCGAATGTGGTGAATGTCGTCGCTGTAGGTTAATCCAACGTTGTCAAAGCCATGTTGTAAGGTCGCTGTTATCAAGCCTGCCTTATTAGCGCGCTCAGTCAAGGTACGAGTGATTGAATGAGGAGCCAGGTTCGTTTCAGTGACCGTGAGCAGTGCTTGCGTGTCGGTCTTAAATGCAGGTGCGCGATACGCTTCACTTTCGAGGATGACGACCGGAGAAATGTTAATTTCTTTAAAAGTGGTAATAAGATGTGGGTGCTTCTTGAAGAGTGCAGAGCTCCCCCATACTTCTATGTGAAGATTGCGTCGCTGTGCTTCAGCTATAATTGGAAGTGCGAGTTCAAAATCTTGGATCAGATTTAGGACGACTATTATTGTAGGAGAAATTTTCTTTTCGACACTTGATTTGCATACTGTCGTATTTATGAAGCTTAGCCATTCGCGGCAGATGACCTCAGGGCCAAAATGCGTCGTAGCCAAGGATTTACCTGTGATCACGTCTTCAGCAGCATCTTGTGGTGATAAAAGATAACGTCTAATGCCGTCAGCAAAGTTGTCAACCGATAAGCTAGTTAGAAGGGGAGCCAAGCTTGGAGTGTTAGTTGCTACCACTGGTAAGTTATGAATTAAGGCATGTACAGATCGATTGGCTGATTTGCAAATGCTAAAAGGATCCAGCGAATTCGGAATTAATACCATTGTGGCTCTTCGCATCTCTTGCTCAAGAGATGAAGGTGACCACTCCACATATCGTGAGGTGATTGCAAGAGGTTGTATGAATTTTTGATACTTTTGGCGATTGTTGCTAACGATTACTAGTTCAACTTCAAAGCTATTGGCAATTGTCTCCAAAGCGTCTTTTATTATTAATAAATCTAGTATGCCGAAGTCGGCATACTCAGCTCCATGGTTTCCAAACCAAAGCAACTTAGCGGCGCTGGTTGTCGGCTGATCATCCTCTGGATTAGTGGCAAGGATGAGAGGCGCCGGTTGACTATGTCGAGCATTATTTGGTGCTGTTGATGAAATAATACTACGTAACTTGATTGCACGTCGCTGCCAAAATCCCAATGTAAACAGTCGAGAAGCTTTGGTTGCAGACTTTTTAAGGAGTCTTATTATTTTGCCCGCAAGTTTTTTTGCTAAGCCGATTGATGAGGCGCTGCTGTATACCCGAACTATATGCCTGATTTGCTTTATCTTGGCGTTAAGCGGGTTGCGTGGTATCAACTTCACTCTTTCAAGAGCGATCGCTAGACGTTTTTCCAGTTTGATTTGGCAGTCGTCATTTATGACCCCATCCGGAATAACTTTTATATTGACGTTGGGAGCTTTGCTTCCAACAACTTCGGCCAATGGGCTAGTCGTTACGACAACTCCGTCGAGAAGTGATGACATGGCCAACAATATTTCGCTGGGAATGTTTGTGGAGTTTTTACCGTATCCTTTAACGAATATGTTGTCGCATAGATCGAATATTACCGGAATTCCTGATGACTTTGCTTGTTGAACAAGTCGATACGTTTCAATGCTGAAATCTTTAACAACGATTAGTGCATCTAGAAGCTGAAGGTCGATAGGTGTGGAACTAGTAAATATGTGGCATGTATGGCCCGCTGCCTCCAGTGCATTGATTGGCAATAGCGCGCGGTACCTCACGCTTGCCACATTGAGAGATAGGGATGATACGCACCAACCTAAGACCAGCGGCCTCTCATTGAGAAGGTTATCCATCCTTGTATTATTCCTGCCTTCAGTGTCTGTCTTCATTTCTATTAGATTCGTGGCTATGCTTCTTCATTGGTCGCGAGAGGTCGTTTGCGATCGACGCCATAGTACCAGAGGACGATCACCGATTACTCTGACTCGAAGGGGGCGCTACAATGAGGGATGTCGATTGGCCAGCTTAGCATCCCACAAAAAAATCGCTGTTTTCCCCAAACGTGCCTCATTCTACCCGTTCCGTACAATTGTCCTCTCAGTCCATACGCTCGTGCTTTGCCCTAGATCAAGAATTTTCACCTGGGCATCAACCTGTGGGGTGCAAGCCGGTGAAGGTAGCACCCGAGCGGGCGCAAGCTCCAAAAATGCAATGAATCACCTTTCTCGGCATATATTTTCCGCGCCCGTCCTTCACCTAATAAATCTCAACCTCACGAGCGCGTGCTGGGCCTTTCGGCTTCATTTCTCTCGGCGTCACAGTCAGTACTGCGACGCAACAGGAGAAAAGGGAGGTGTCATCTTTTTATAAGCACGCAATAAAAGTCCCGGTGATTTGGTGTGTGTCTTAAATGGTAGGACGTGAACGGCAGATGGCAGATTGCGTATTCCAGCAGGCTAGCCATGTTCTCACGAGTGTAGAAATGGACATGAATGGAGCGTTTCTCGGCAATAGCTTCGTCTACTTTGTCTGCCCATCCGCGGCGAGTGCTGGCCCATCGCCTGTAGTGTGCCGGAGTTGGATGCCAAGTCTCATTTACATACTCCTCACGCATTTCGTCGAGAGTACTCGGCTTGTGACGATAGTCCTTAGTTCCTGCGATGTCCGGTATCACAGCTAATATGGTGCCCCCAGACTTCAGCTTGGACGCCCAGTGTTCTAAATGGCCGATGGGGTTCGACAAGTGTTCAAAAACGTGGCTTGAAAAAATAAAGTCAAGAGATTCGTCCTCGCAGGGGAGGCTACATGCTTTCCCCACGAGGTGATTTGACCAGTCCGATTGTTCGGATTCGTATTGCCCATCTTTATCGTAAAGATTCTTCCATTCGCCAGCCGACATCTCTTCTACATATTTGACACGGACGTCCTGGCTGTTAATTATTTGTGGCTTCGGGCCGGGTCCTACTTCTATCCCATTTCCGCGCGCTAATGCTATAAGTTCAGTGCGGTCGAGGCTTCGGTTGATCATTAGATCCGCAAGCTGGTCTTTTGCAAGCTCGAAGTGGATGCTCAGGGTTATGTCCGGGGTGAAGTTTGTTCGTAACAGAGGCCACGGGATTGATATGGGCTTTGGTGTTTGGTCAATTGATATTTTGACTTCGCTGACAATGCTTACCCCAGACGTTAGTTGAATTTTGACCCTGGCCTCACCTTTATGAGTTCGCGCATACCAGCCGACCGTCTCTGGGCGAGTAGAAAATGGGTAGTAGCTTGTTATTTCTGAAATCAATAGTTGTGGAGTGTGTTCATGCTGTATCCGAAGCGTACGCCATTGTTCCCCATTGGATAGTTTGAGCTTCGCGAGGCTCACTTGACCAGACGTAGTCAGAGCAGGATCTTTACGGCTAGCCATATCAAATAAATTCATATCTAAAGCCTTTTGGGTCTAGGGCGTTGCTTGCTGGCTCTTTCGTTCACGTCTGAGACGGTATCTCAGCCGGATTTTACGTGATCGTATAACAACGCATTGGACGACGTAAGCAAAAATATCATCACTGGCATTTCGGCATCACGCAGATGAACGTTCGATACGTTACGACTGGGTCGGGGAAGCCGCGCCTGGCCGCCTTCGCGGTCGCGAGTTGAGCGTTCAGCTGTACGCTGAGCGTCCCTTCGATGACATTCGTTTCTAAGACTAGATAAGCCCCGGCGACCTTCTGTGCCAGAATGCGTGGTTTCACAGGCGCTGCTTTGGCCTGTGCCCGATCCTTCTGATGGTGAGTAGAGTGGGCAAAGCGCTAAGACACACAATGAAACAGCTAGGGTGGTGGAGGCATAGCTCGCTTTTCTGACGCTGTATCCCTATAATCCGACGCCTTAAGGTATCTAAGTGACTGCTTATAATACGATTTGGGGTGGATATGAAAGTCACTGAATGTTTCAGGCTGGCGTGGGATTTGGCTAGGCGCGATTTGCAGGCGAAGTATAAGCGATCTCTGTTGGGAGCTTTTTGGATGCTGCTGACACCGCTGTGTTTGTTGTGTGTCTATACAGTAGTTTTTGGCGGGATATTGAAAGTCAGTTGGCATGAACCGGGATCTGGAGTGGCGGTAGGGTTTGTATTGCCTTTTTTTATTGGTTTGTCTGTCTATTTGCTAGTGTCGGATGTCGTTAATTCTTCAACCGTGTTGTATTCTAGTAAGCGAACTTATGTTGTGAAGTCTCCTTTTCCATTGTGGGTGTTGTGGCTTGCTAATTTAATGAGAGGTTATGTCCATGGCTTTATATATTTGATTATGATTGTGGCTCTTTGTTTTTGGTTTTCGGCTTTAAGCGTCGGCGGCGCCTTGTGGGGGGGGCTAATTTTGGGGGTTTCCTTGGCGCTGATTTCATCGCTGTCATTAATGCTTTCTGTCATTGGACCCTTCATTGGTGATGTTTCTGAGGCTGTGCGGTTATCGATGAGAGTTTTATTTTACGCAGCCCCTATCTCATATCCGGTTAGCCTCGCTCCCGAATCCTACCGTTTTCTGTTATGGTTAAATCCTCTCACACTGATAGTAGAGCCGCTCAGGGAAGCATTGGTTTTTGGAAAAGGTCCGTCGCTAATTGTGGTTGGTGCGCTGTTGAGTATTACAATTCTCTTAAGTGTAATTGCCGTGTGGTTATTCAATCGAGTGAAGGGGGTCGTTGCTGATGTCGTCTGACTTGAAACCAGAACACGTGCTTCTCGAGGCTTCTGGTATCAGCAAGCGTTACTCGAGTTCACTACGACCTGCTAGGATTTTCTTGAACGCACTATTTAAGCGTCCAACAGCAGCAATTGGTACTAAAAAAGTGCTGGATGGTGTCGACTTGCACGTTCGAAGTGGCGAGACGGTAGGGATCATCGGACGAAACGGTGCTGGTAAGTCGACGCTTTTGGGGATTCTGGGCAATGTTATTGAACCGACTGATGGAAAGGTTAGTCGGTTTGGACGCATCGCTACATTGTTGGGTCTGACTGCAGGCTTCAATATGAGTTTCACTGGGCGGGAAAATGCTTATTTGTTTTGCAGTATTCAAGGCATTGACAAAGCGGGCGCCGATCTTAGGATGGCCGACATTATAAACTTTGCTGACCTAGGTGAGTACTTCGATCAGCCACTGCGTACTTACTCGTCGGGTATGCAGTCTCGCCTCGCGTTCGCCTGTGCCGTACATGTGGATGCGGATCTCATTATTATTGATGAGACGCTTGCGGTAGGTGATGCGAGCTTCCGTATGAAATGTTACGATCGTATCAGAGATATGCGCGATTCGGGGCAGACCTTTCTTTTAGTTACTCATAACCAGAATTTGCTAGCAAATTTCTGCACGCGAGCGATAGTTATCGAAGGCGGAAAGAAGATTCACGATGGCTCAGTATTTGAAGCTATTGAAGTTTACAAAAGCCTTCGGACCGAGCATAAGCCCCCTTCTCAAAAAATTGGAAAATCCGCTCCCGAAGATCCCTCCCTTGATGTGCGCATGATTTCAAACTTTTCGTTGGTTTATGACGCAAAGGTTAATAAGTATATGTTTGGTGGAGTGTTTCGGGCGCCTAAAGCTTTCCGCTGTATTGCTTTCAATTTTGGTATCAGGAATAGTTCAGGAATCACTGTTTGTGCCATAAATGGAGGCGAGGTGGGACCTTACATCAATGATGTGCTTGAGGGGGAAGAGTATAATTTAACTTTCTCGTTCGATCATCACTTGCTGGGTGGACGCTATTTTTTGAGCTATATCATCAATGAGGTCGTTGGTGATGCTTCAATTCCTCTAGAAATGTCGCAAAATTTTTTCAATTTTGACGTCGCTTCAATTGCGGGGCAGACAGGCATCGTCAATCTCGGCTTGGCCCTTTCAAGTTCAAAGGTTTAAATATGTCTCAGAATAAATCAGTCAAGTCAAAAAAGCTTAAATTTAATGCGTCACTTGAGTTTTCGCACATTCCACCTTTTTCTGATGTTTTCTTTGAGCGCGTTCCTGTTTTGCACTGCTTTCAGATTGCGATTGCTAACTATCTTCGTGATGAGCGAACGCGGGGAAGAGCCACATCGATAGGCAGGTTGTTAGGGCGTTTGGGCTTTCACAAAATGTCTAGCTTCAACGCTGTCGAGTGTGGTGTCTTTACAGGGAGTAGCCTTGTTGCATGTGGTAAGTATGCTAAGGAGAGCGGGATAGCGCTTAATATGTTTGGATTGGATACCTTTAGCGGCCTGCCCGCTCTCTCTGAACAGGATAAGCTTTTTGCGCCTGCGGACGCTCCTTATCTCAATGAGACCTTGTTCACGGATACATCGCTAGCGGGTGTGCAGGCACGAGTAGATGAGAGTGGACTTGGATCCAGCGTCGTGCTTAAACAGGGGCTTTTTAGTGACTCGATACCTCTTCTTAAGGAACAGAAATACCATTTTGTCAACATAGACTGTGATCTCTTCGAACCTCACATTGAGTGTCTTGAGTATTTTTATCCGCGCATGGTTAAGGGAGGGGTTATATTTTTTGATGACTATAATTCGGTAAACTTCCCAATGGCTGGAAAGTCTATTGATCTTTTTTTTAATGATAAGCCGGAAAAGCTTGCGCAGCTTCGCTATGGAGATGACGCCCCCAATAGGACTAAAGCGTACATAGTGAAATATTAATCATGGCCTTCACTTCGGCAATTCGTCGTTTGTTTGTACTGTTTTCAACCCGGCCGCAGGTGCCTACTTTCTCGCAGGGTGAAGGGGCTCAGATCGCTACAGACGCCTCCTTCGAGGGGTGCGTTGAAAATATTGTAATTGGTAAACGAGTTGTTATTAAGCCAGGTGCGCGTTTAATATGCACCAACTCCAGTTCGCGCATTGTGATCGGTGATGGGAGTATAATTCAGTATGGTGCTATCCTTGAAACCGGCCCCGGCGGTCGGATTGAGTTGGGAAGGTCCAACTCGGTAAATCCATACTGTGTTATTTATGGGCATGGGGGATTAAAAACTGGAGATTATGTGCGCATCGCTGCTCATACGGTGATTATTCCTGCCAACCACATTTACGAAGACCCAAACGTCGTCATCGCAAAGCAGGGACTTAGCCGACTCGGAATCGAACTAGGCAGCGATATTTGGGTTGGGGCCGGATGCCGCATCTTAGATGGAGTTAAAGTTGATGATGGCGCAATTCTTGCTGCTGGCGCTGTCGTTAATAAATCAGTGGGGTGTGGTGCTATAGTTGGTGGAGTACCAGCTAAGGTGCTAAAATACCGTCCGGGATTCAGTAAGGATTAATGGTCGTTGATTTTGGTCGCGTTTAAATTCTTATCATAGTTTTTGTGTGCTTCCATTTTGCTATTGGGTGTGCGGGTTTTTTATTCCATCCATCAGATCGTCTTGCGGTCCGGTATAAGTTACAGTTTGAGACTATATGCGATGGTTGACTGTTGCGAGGGTTACCGTAGCGTTTGGATGGGCTCGGCACAATCCTCTAGAGCGAGGCTTTGAAAAAAAATCTTCATTGCCGTTATAATTCCCGTCTTTCCATGGACCGAAATTCTAGACATGACTCTCGCGAATAACCTGATTCAATCAGCACAACGCACAATCCGCCATGAAGTGGAAGCAGTTTCAGATCTGCTTGCGAATATCGATGCTGACTTCGTCGCTGCCTGCAAGATGATCCTTGAAAGCAAGGGCCGCGTGGTGGTGGTAGGAATGGGGAAGTCGGGGCATATTGGCAGGAAGATTGCCGCGACTCTAGCGAGCACTGGTACGCCAGCATTCTTTGTACATCCTGCTGAAGCCAGTCACGGTGATATGGGAATGATCACGTCTAATGACATCATGCTGGCGCTTTCTAACTCTGGCACTACATCTGAAATCGTGACCTTGCTTCCGCTCATCAAACGCTTGGGCATCAAGGTAATTAGTTTGACCGGCAATCCAAAATCACCGCTGGCGAATGCAGCTGATTTTAATCTCAACGTAAAAGTCGAGCATGAGGCTTGCCCGCTCAATCTGGCTCCGACAGCTTCAACTACTGCGGCGCTAGTGATGGGGGATGCATTGGCGGTCGCCTTACTCGACGCTAGAGGCTTCACAGCTGAGGACTTCGCATTTTCTCATCCAGGCGGCGCGCTGGGCCGTCGTTTGCTTTTGAAGGTGGAGAATGTGATGCATTGTGAGAATGAGCTACCATTAGTCACCGTCGGTACTCCATTGCGTAATTCGCTAGTGGAAATGACCCGTAAAGGACTGGGTATGACAGTAGTGACCAGTATTGATGGATATCTGGCAGGGATTTTCACCGACGGCGATTTGCGACGCACGCTTGACCGTCCAATTGATATCCGTTCAGCTATTATTGATGACGTGATGACCACGTGCGCAAAAACAGTGCGCACTGATATGCTCGCTGCCGAAGCGTTGAAAATCATGGAGGACTACAAGATTAGTTCGTTGATTGTGGTCGACGAGAATGATCGCCCAGTTGGGGCCTTTAACCTCCAAGACTTGCTACGCGCCGGGGTTATGTGACATATCGATTAGGCTGTCGAGCTTCAGTCAATCAAATCCGGCTTCGCATTGTGCTTTATTAAGGCGGCGCCGGGTTCGGCTCATTTTTTTTGGGCGGGAGTACTGTGAAAGCAGATGATCTCACCACGCCATTGCCTTTCCCGCGCCAACCCCTCACCATCTCTACCCAGTTATCCATTTGCCTAATGGACTAGACGAATTGGCCTTACGTTCCGCTCACCAGCGTCCCGGGTTCTGGCTATTGCTTGCGCTTGCACTGACGTGCACGGCGTGTGCGAGCTATTTGAGTGCCGATTGGGACTTTTCGCTGATCAGCCGGCGGGCCGAGGCGTTGTATGGGCCGTTGGGGGCTGGCAAGCAGCGGATCGATGCCTGGCAGAATCTGCTGTCGACCGAGAAGCAGATCAGCGAGATGGACAAGCTGAAGGTGGTCAACCAGTTCTTCAACAAGCAGATGCGCTATGAAGAGGACATCGATCTGTGGCACGAGGTCGATTACTGGGCCACGCCCGTGGAGTCGCTGATCAAGGGCGCGGGTGACTGTGAAGACTATGCCATTGCCAAGTATTTCAGCCTGCGCCGCCTGGGTGTGCCCAGCGAGAAGCTGCTGATCACGTACGTTAAAGCGCTGCGTCTGAACCGGGCGCACATGGTGCTGACCTATTATTCGAGCCCCAATGCGATGCCGTTGGTGCTCGACAGCCTGATCGATGAAATCAAACCCGCCAACCAGCGCCAGGATCTGTTGCCTGTGTATTCCTTCAATGCTGAAGGTCTGTGGCTGCCGGGTGCGCAAGGCAACAAGAAAGTCAGCGATACCAAGCGTCTGTCCCGCTGGCAGGACGTGTTGAAGAAGATGGCCGCCGAAGGCTTCCCGGCCGAGCCTGAGAATTAGGAGCTCTGATGTCTCTGTTCAAACAGCTGTTGATCGCTATCTGTCTGTTTCTGGTGGTCGCGTTCGCGGGCAGCTTCGTTGTCAGCCTGGAAAGCTCGCGGGCCCAGTACGTCAATCAGTTGCGCTCCCATGCGCAGGACGCGGCGACTTCGCTGGCCCTGTCGCTGACGGCGCATGTCGATGATCCGGCGATGGTCGAGCTGATGACCACGTCGATTTTCGACAGCGGCTATTACGCGAGCATCCGCGTGGTGGACCTGGCGACCAACGCGACCATCGTCGAGCGCAGCGCCACGCCGGACAACCAGGGCGTGCCGCAGTGGTTCATCAATGCCATTGGCCTTGAGCCGGCGGGCGGCGAGGCGATTGTCAGCCGCGGCTGGGAGCAGGCGGCGCGGGTCGAGGTGGTCAGCCATCCGATGTTCGCCCTGGCCAAGCTGTGGCAGAGCGCGCTGGGCAGCCTGGGCTGGCTGGTGCTGTGCGGGATCGTCAGTGCGATTCTCGGGGCGATGTTGCTGCGTCGCCAGCTCAAGCCGCTGGATTACATGGTCGAGCAGTCCCAGGCCATTGGTCGCCGGGAGTTTCTGACCTTGCCTGATCTGCCGCGTACGCCTGAGCTGCGCCGGGTGGTGCAGGCGATGAACCAGATGGTCGAGAAGCTCAAGGCGCTGTTCAAGGAAAGCACCGAACGCAGCGAGAAGCTGCGGGTGGAGTCGTATCAGGACAGCCTGACCGGCCTGCACAACCGGCGGTATTTCGACATGCAGCTCAAGGCCCATGTCAGCAGCCAGGAAGAGCATCGCGCCGGGCATTTGCTGTTGCTGCGGGTGCAGGATCTGGCCGGCCTGAACCTGCGTCTGGGCGGCAAGCGCACCGACGCCTTGCTGATCGCGGTGGGGCAGGTGTTGGTCAATCTGTGCGACAAGTACCCGAAAATCCGCAACCTCATCAGCCGCTCCCGCGGTGGCGAGTTTGCCGTGCTCGCACCGGGCATGGAGCGCGAAGAGGCGCTGGCGCTGGTGCATGACGTCGAGCAGGCGCTCAAGGTGCTGGGCGCGTCGGGTGCTTCGGATCTGTCGCCGGTGGCCCATATGGGCATGGCAGCCTACACCCCGGGTGAAGCGCCCTTGACCCTGCTGGGGCTGGCGGACCAGGCGCTGTCGCTGGCTGAGACCCAGGGCGAGCAGACCTGGAGTTACGCCGAGAATGGCCATGTGGAAAGCGTGGGCGACGATCAGCACACCTGGCATCGCGTGCTGGATCAGGCGCTGAGCGAAGGGCGTTTCGAGCTGTTCTTCCAGCCGGTGGTCGATGCCCGGGATTCGGGCCAGGTGCTGCATTACAAGGTGCTGTCGCGGCTGCTCAACGAGCAGGGCGAGGCGGTGGCGGCGGGGCGTTTCCTGCCGTGGATCGAGCGTTTTGGCTGGGCGACCCGGCTGGACCGGATGATGCTCAGGCTGGTGTTGGCGCATCTGGAGACGCACGTTCAGTCTCTGGCGCTGAACCTCTCGGCACCGACGCTGGCCGATGCGCAGGCGCTGGATCTGATCTTCGAGCAGTTGCGTCAGCATCCGAAAGTCGGCTCGCGCTTGACCTTCGAGATCGGCGAGGAGCAGCTGCCGGAGCAGGCCGTGCTGGAAAAACTCGCGCGCCGGCTCAAGTCGGCCGGGTTCTCCCTGGCGCTGCAGCGGTTCGGCGGGCGGTTCAGCATGATCGGCAACCTGGCGCACCTGGGCCTGGCGTACCTGAAGATCGACGGCAGCTACATCCGCGCCATCGACGAAGAAAGCCACAAGCGCCTGTTCATCGAGGCGGTGCAGCGCGCGGCGCACAGTATCGATTTGCCGTTGATCGCCGAACGGGTCGAGACCGAGGGCGAGCGTCAGGTGATTGTCGAGATGGGCATTGAAGGGGTGCAGGGGCGGCTGGTGGGTGATCCGGCGCCTTGGAAGTAACACACGGATAAACGACACAAACCCGTAACAGCACGGCTTGTCGGCGGTGGCGATCTTGAGAACGCCCCGCCGGCAAGCCGTGCTGCTACGGGGGGTGTGGTGTTGGTCAGGTTTTGATTCTGGCCGCAGGCCGTGGGAGTCCAGCTTGCTGACGATCTGGCGCGAAGCGGCAGTAAGACCTGTGTCCGCGGTTTTTCTGACACGGCCAGGTCGTCTGGATTTGCTGCCGCTGCGCGGCAGATCGCCAGCAAGCTGGGCTCCCACGCCCTGCGGGCAGAAGCGTCTTTGAGCGAGCGTTCATACGATCGGTTCGGCACCGGGCATGGCGAAAACAACAAACCCGTAGCAGCACGGCTTGCCGGCGGGGCGATCTTGAGTACGCCCCGCCGGCAAGCCGTGCTGCTACGGGTTTGTTGTTTTCCGACACATCCCTGCACAAAGTTGAAGACTGTCGTGTAGGACCTTTCCGAATTTTGCCGATATGCTCCCCGACCGCTTGAAGGCACCTGATGCCGCGACTAACGTGCCGCTTGTCGTTGGAATGAACGACCGGGTTTAGTCGCCCGAGCAATGTCAGGTGCGTAGCGCCCTCATAACCCATGCCGACGTCTTCGACGCTGGCTGGTCTCGTTATGGTGGCTGTACGTTGGGGCACATTCGTGTGCGCCGGGTGCCTGACGTCCCGGTCGACTAACCCGCGTACAGCCGCCACCCGTTCGTTTAGTCGCGAAGCGTGTCGGCTCCATCACGTCAGGAGCGTCACCATGATCCGATCCACACCCCATCCGCCAGAAATACCCGTCACCCATGCCACACCGTTTGGCGTGAGTCTGGGCAACCTGGACATCTTCCGCGTCCAGCCCGAAGTCCGGGTTGAAGACGCGCTCGTTCTGGCTTGCGAGTACCTGACCTGCGCCGTCGCCACGGCGTACGAATCGGCGGACAACAGCACCGCCGAATTCCGGCCGCTGGCCAGAGCGGTCGTGCATCAGATCGAAGCGGCGAAGGCGCTGGTGGAGGCGTCGATTGCAGGATTGGGAGGCGGCGTCGTGGCAACTACGGCGCGATGAAAACAACAAACCCGTAGCAGCACGGCTTGCCGGCGGGGGCGTATTCAAGAGCGCCCCTGCCGGCAAGCCGTGCTGCTACGGGTTTGGGTTGTTCACGGTGTTGCGTATGACCTGATCGCGGATTTGAAGTCAGATCAACCGCGTTTCATCATCATTGATCAGATCGCTCAGGCCACCCAGGCTTTCACGGGCCTGGGTGCGGTCCATCAACTTCGCCTGGGCTGCCGGGGGCAGGTCGGTGATGTTGAGGATGCCTTTGCTGGTCAGCACCTGAATCAGGTCGTCGAGTACCCGGATCATGTCCGTGTCGCTCAACTTCAGCCGGTTCAGGCTCTTTTCCACTATTTCATTGGCGTACCAGGCCTGGATCTCGTGATCGTCAGCCGGTAGCTGGTCGGTCGCTTCGGCGAACGCGGCCGCCTCCACACGAACAAGCACTCCTTCTGCATCGCGCTGAACGTAAAACATGGCTCATTCCTCATTGAATGCAACGGCTGGCAACCGCAGTTAACGGTTGCCAGCACAGTACATCAGCTCACGCGATGGAGCTATCAGTGCGAATCGACCTTGATGGTGTGAGTGTCGATGATCAGCGACTTGAGCATGTCGTTGTTCCACTGCACACCTTCCACCTTGATGTGAACATCAGCGGTGCTGTTGGCATTCGCTGCGGTGGTCGAAGTGGTGAACTTGCCGGTGCTGCTGATCTCCAGGGTGGTGTCCTTGCCATCGGTGGAGATCTGCAGGTACTTGGCGATGTTCGACAGATCGTTGCCGTTCTCGCCTTGCAGCAGGTCGCTCAGATCGATCTTGTCGCCTTCCTTCGCATTGAAGTCCTTGATCACGTCGAAGCCGCCGCTGTTGGTGTCGCCTGCTTTCCAGGCGAAGGTATCGGCGCCGGCGCCCCCGAAGAGGGTGTCGTTGCCTTTACCACCGATCAGCAGATCGTTGCCGTTGCCACCGTTGAGGATGTCGTTGCCACCCTGACCGAACAGGATGTCATCGCCATTGCCGCCCAGCAGGCTGTCGTTACCGTCCTGCAGCAGGGTGTACTTGGCCTCGTAGGTGTTCGATGCATTGGCCAGGTGAGCGACGTCGTCGACATGGCTGCTGATGAACGAGTGCAGCGTCTTGTCGTCGATGGTCGAGACGTTGACTTTCAGCGTGTCGGCAGCGAATGCCTTCAGTGCTGCGGTGCCTTCGTAGCTGCCGTAGCTGATCATGTCGCCGAACAGGATGTCGTTGCCGTCACCACCGCTCACCGTGTCGCTGCCTGGGCCGACGAGGGTTTCGGTGCTCAGGATCGCCTGTTTCAGCGTGCTGACGTTGATCACGTTCTGCGAGTGGCCGTTGGTGTCGTACTGGTCCAGCGCCGAGGTGTTGATACCGATCGCTTCGATCGCAGTCAGTGCCGCCAGCTTGTTGTAAGCGGCAGTGGTGTGCGATTCGAGCGTGGTGCCGACACCTTTGATGCTGGAGTCGAAGCGGTTCGGCTCACCGTCGGTGATGAAGAACGACAGCTTCTGGGCACCATCGGAGGCGATGGTGCTGCCGTTGAACCAGCCTGCGGTCTGGTTGAACACCGACTCATAGTTGGTGTTGCCGCCAGTGCTCAGCCCCTTCACGAAGGCGATGGCGTTTGCCAGGCCGGTCGTGGTGGAGATGTCGTAGGCGTTGCCCGCATTGGCGTTGCTACCGAAGCTGGTCAGGTAGACCTTCACCGCGCCCGAGTGCTCGGAGCTGGCCGCGCTGGCAAGGTCCTGCAGCGTGGAGATCAGTTGATTTTTCATCTCGGCCAACTGGTTCTTCATGCTGCCCGAAGTGTCGATCATGAAGGCGATGTCGTAGTTCTGACCGGCAACCAGCTTCATCGCCGTTACGTCAGCCACCACCACGTCGTTGGACGCTGTACCGGTAACGGTGCTGTCGCCCGCCGTGCCTTCGCTGGCCTTGTAGGTGCCCGCATCGACCACGACCGGAATCGAGGTGGTCGCCGTCGCGGTAGCACCCGCCTTGCCAATCAGCGCCGTTTCCGTGCTTGTTGCGGTGACGGTCAGGCTGAAGTTGCCCGAGTAGTACTGAGGCGTCTTGATGACCAGGCTGGTCAGGTCGAAGTTGCTCACGTCCACCGGGGTGCCGGAGGCGGCGATGGTCACGCTGTGGCCCGAACCGTCAGTCAGGATGGAGCCCGCCGGTGCACCACTGATGGTGGTGACGTGGGTTTCCGAACCGTCGTTGTCGGTGTAGACCGCGTTGATCGAGCTGAGCTTGATCGGGTTGTTTTCGGTGCCGTGGTTCAGGTCGTACGCAGTGTAGTAGCCCTCGCCGGTAGCCGCGCCGGAGGTCTGATGCAACTCCACGCCGTTCAGGCCCGAGGCTTTCAGATCATCGACCGAGGTGTACAGCTGCTCGTTGGTGCTGTTGAGCGCAGTGGTCGTGGTCTTGCCGCCTACGGTATCGGTCAGGCTGATGTTGTAGTTGCCCGGACCTGCCTGGTTGTAGTGGTAGATGTCCAGCGTGTAGTAGCCAGACACCGACGGGGTGTAGCCAGTCGACGAAATGGTACCGCCGTTGCTGCCGTAGGTGGCCTTGGCCACGGTGGTGCCGCCGATGGTGATCAGCAGGCTGTCGTCGCCCTTGCCCGCGAAGTTGTAGGTATGACCCGCTTCCAGGTAGATCAGGCCAGACAGCTTGGTACCGGTGCCCGCGGCTACGTCAGTGTTCTGGGCATCGGTTGCGGTGCTGTGGCTGGTCGGCGCAGTCGTGGTGTTGAAGCCATTCTTGATCGTCGACTCGCTGGCGCCATTGCCGTCGGTGCCCATGCCGGTCAGCGTACCGACCCACACGTCCTTGTTCAGGCCGGTCGAGGTGACCACGCTGTTGCCCAGGGAAACAGTCGGCTGGTCGACCACAGGACGGATGCTGATGTTCAGGGTGCCCGGGGTGGCAACGGTGCCGCCGTCAGTGGCGCTGAATTGCAGCTGGCTGTAGACGGACTTCTGATCGCCCACGCCTGTGCTGCTGTAGTCGCTGCTGCCGGACTTGTTGGCGTCCGGTACGAACTCCAGCTTGCCTGCCTTGATGTCGTCGTAGGTGAAGGTCTTGCCGATGTCGCTGCTGGTCATGGTGACCCAGGTGCCATTGGCGGCCAGGTACTTCAGGTCGCCGCCTGCTGGCAGTGCGGTGATCTTGATACCCAGTGCCGACGTTGCGGTATCGACGTCGCTGATGCCGAAGTCAGCCCACTTGAACACCAGTGGGGTGTCCTCGGTGCCGGTGGCGGCAGCGTTGCCGACGACCGGAGCATCGTTGGTGCCGGTGACGGTCAGGGTCAGGTGGCCGGGGGTGGCGACGCCAGCCTTGTCGGTTGCGGTGAAGGTGATGTCGAAGTAGATCGAATCGCCAGCCCCGAGTTTCTGGTAAACCGCGCTGCTGGTGTCGATGGTCCACTTGCCGGTGTTCGGATCCAGTACGAAGCCGGTCGGGGCGTTGCCGGAGACAGCGTCCGAGGCCGTGGTCTTGGTGCCGGTCACGGCGTAGGTCAACACGTCGCCATTGTCGATGTCGGTCGCCAGCAGTTGGCCGCTGTTTTTCGGTGCAACGTCGTCTTCAGCGACGGTCTGCGAGCTGTTGGTGACCACCGGTGCATCGTTGGTGCCGGTGATGGTCAGCGTCAGGTGACCGGTGTTGCTGACCGCACCTGCCTTGTCGGTCGCGTTGAAGGCGACGTCGAAGGTGATCGACTGGCCAACGGCGAGCTTCTGATAAACCTGGCTGCTGGTGTCGATGGTCCATGCGCCGGTAGCCGGGTTCAGGACGAAACCGGTCGGCACGTTGCCGGTGGTTGCGCCGCTGGTGCTGGCAGTGGTGCCGGTCACGGCGTAGGTCAGGGTGTCGCCGGTATCGACGTCGGTCGCCGTCAGCTGGCCGCCGTTGTTCGTCGTTGCGTCCTCTGCGACCGTCTTGCTGCTGTCGGCCGCGACCGGAGCATCGTTGACCGGCGTGACGTTGACCGTCACGGTCGCCGGGTTGGAGTCCAGCTTGCCGTCGGTGATGGTGTAGGTGAACGTCGCCTGGCCGTTGAAGTCCTTGGCCGGGGTGAAGACCACGTTACCAAAGCTGTCCAGCGACACGGTGCCTTTGGTGCCGTCGCTCATCTGCACGTTTTTGATGCTCAGCAGCGAGTGGTCGGTGTCGACGTCAGAGTCGTTGGCCAGCAGCGCTGCAGCCTTGATGACCAGAGGCTGGTCTTCCAGAGTGGTCAGGGTGCTGTGGGCGAATGTCGAACCGGCAGTGCCCAACACCGAGTACGTGTTGCTGCCAGCGGCCGCCACTTCGATCTTCAGCTGAGCGTAACCGCCCTGATCCCAGTACACCACCTGGATGTCGTGGGCGTCGGAACCGGCTACCGAGAAGTTGAACGTGTTGGTGGTGGTCGACTGGTTCTGGTTGACGACTGCTACTTGCTTGCCATCGATGAACACAATGTAACCATCGTCCGCGGTGACGCGCAGCGTGTAGTTACCAGCCGCCATGCTGACCTTGCCCGCCAGCTCGACGATGGCGTCGGAGGTGGTGGTCTGCTTGTTGCCGGAAGCCCAGCTCAGCGTTTTGCTGTCGTCGCTGCCCAGGAACTTGGTCAAGTTGCCCGATTTGCCCAGGTCGTCGCTGAACAGACTGGTGCCGCCGTAGTTGATGGAACTCGAGGTGAACGTTGCATCGGCCGTGTGCGAGGCGATGAACTTCAGCGCCTGGTCAACGGTGCCGAGGTTGCCACCATTGGTGCCTTCCACGTAGCCGTAGTAGTTGCCCTGCAAGGAGCCGATGACTGCTACGGGGTTGTCGTTCACGGCAACGGGTGCATCGTTGACCGGGTTGACGTTGATCACGACGTTGGCGGTGTTGCCCAGGGTCGCGCCGCCATCGCTTGGCTGGAAGCCGATGGTTGCGTAGTTGTTGCCGTTTGCGTCGTCAGCCGGCTTGAAGGTCAGCTTGTTGGCGTCGATGTCAGCCTTGCTGATCAGCTGGCCTTGAGTCACGGCCACGCCGTTGAACAGCAGGGTGCCGTTGGTTGGCAGGCTGGTGATCTTCACACCCAGGGCGCTGTCTGGCGAGTCGATGTCGGTGACACCGAATTTGCTCCAGTTCAGGGTCTGGGTGGTGTCTTCGTCGCCAGTGCTGCTGCCGCCGACTGCGGTCGGCGCATCGTTGACCGGGTTGACGTTGATCACGACGCTGGCCGCGTTGCCCAGGGTCGCGCCGCCATCGCTTGGCTGGAAGCCGATGGTTGCGTAGTGGTCGCCATTGGCGTTGTCGGCCGGCTTGAAGGTCAGCTTGTTGGCGTCGATGTCGGCCTTGCTGATCAGCTGGCCTTGAGTCACGGCCACGCCGTTGAACAGCAGGGTGCCGTTGGTTGGCAGGCTGGTGATTTTC
>NZ_JBWXNG010000024.1:0-84649 GCF_056627435.1 Pseudomonas sp. 2 | reverse complement strand
CGATGTTCCGTGGGCCCGGCGCGAATGGGCCATCCATGGCCCCGCGCCTCGCGCGGCATCCTGCCGCTTGGCCCACTCCACATCGCCTGCGTTCAGCCTGCACCCAAGTCGCGATTTGTGGTGTCTGGACTTGCGCGCATGAAGATCAAAATCAAAAGCCAGATCAAGAGCGCGAGAGCGATGGCCTTCGTAGCAGCACGGCTTGCCGGCGGGTGCGATCTTGAGGGCGTCTCCGCCGGCAAGCCGTGCTGCTACAAGGTGTTCACAGACACGTGGTTAACCGAGGTTGAACCGTGAGGTGTTGTCGCTCAATGCCCGGCTGCCTTTGCTCAGGGTATCGGCGGCGTGGTTGACCGCTCGTGCGCCGTCGAGCAAGCGTCCGGCCGCCTGGTCCACCTGCTGGATATTGCCGCTGACTTCATCGGCGGTGGCGGCCTGTTCTTCAACGGCGGTCGCGATCTGCGCCAAGGTATCGGTGACCAATTGCACCGCACTGGCGATTTCGCCCAGGCGCTCACCCAGACCGGTGACCGACTGCGCATCGGTCACCGCCTGGCCGCAGGCGGCTTCCATCAAGCTCACTGCCTGGCTCACCGTGGCCCGCAGGCTGTCGACGGTGCCGGCAATCTGTGCGGTCGAAGCCTGGGTGCGTTGCGACAGGCTGCGAACCTCATCGGCCACCACCGCAAAACCGCGCCCCTGTTCGCCCGCCCGCGCCGCTTCGATCGCGGCGTTGAGCGCCAGCAGGTTGGTCTGCTCGGCGATCCCGCGAATGCTGTCGACCACCGACTGAATCTGCTGCCCCTGCTCGCTGACCTTGCCCAGCGCGTCGGCCGTCTCGGTGAGTTTCTGATTGAGCTGCTGGATGCTGGCCGTGGTGCGCTGGCTGTCGCGGCTGCTGTCCTGAGCGATCTGCCGGGTCTGCTGCGCGCTGCCCGAGGCCTCTTCGCAACTCTTGGCAACGCCCATGGACGTGGCCGCCAGTTGCGTGGCGGCTGCGGCGATCTGGCTGATCTGTTGCTGCTGATCTTCCACTTCGCTGAGCGTGCTGCCGGACTGCGAATTGAGCGTCTGCACCGCCGCACCCAGCTGCTGGGTCTCGTGGTTGACGCCCAGCAGGCTGCTGCGCAACTGAACCACCGCCACGTTGAGCGCGGTGCTGATGGCGGCCAGTTCATCGCGGCCTTCGACAGCCACTTCGACACACAGATTGCCGTCGCGCAGCGACTCGGCCAGGGTCGTAATGCCGCTGGCGCTGCGGCGAATCGACGTCTGCAGGCACATGAACAGATACAGCGCGGCCAGCGCCAGAATGCCGAACACCGCCGCGACCGGGATGAACTGGCGAATCGCCTGGTCGTGGTAGTGATCCAGACGGCTGTCCAGCGATTGCAGCGACTGATTGCGCAGTGCGGCCAGCGCCTGCAGCGTGCTGTCGACACTGCGCTCGAAGGCGGCCGTGTCCAGCTTGATGGTGCCGGCGAAGACGCCGTCGTCCAGCACTTTGAGTTCGCTGTCCAGACGCTGGAGGCTGTCGGTGTATTGCCGGCTCCAGTCTTCCATGCCCGGATAGGCCTTGGCTTGCAGCGACGACCCGGCCTTCACCAGTTGATCGCGGGCATCGCCGATGCGACTGCGCAGGTCGCGCATCTGCAGGCGGCTTTGCAGCGAGAACTGCCCCGAGGCCACCGACGACTGGCCGATGCTGGCCGTGCGCGCCACGCGCTCGATCAGGTCGGGCGCCTGTTGCGTCGCCACTTGCATGAGCTGATAGGTTTCCAGCCACGGGTCGAGAATCAGGCCGGAGTCCATGGCGATCTGTTCGCGCAGGCTTTGCAGCGCCGTCAGTGCCGCCGTGAAGCGGTCATAGCCATCGGGCCACCAGCCCACGGTGCGCAGCGCGCTGGAATCCATGCCGGTCACCGCCGATTGCAGCGCCTGATAGCGCGCCAGGGTGTCAGCCCCGGCCTTGTGGGCCTTGAGTTGCTCGCCGAGGGTCGCGAGCGTCTGATTCAGTACAGGGACGGCGGCATCCAGCGCGGCCATGGCGGCTTTGGCGGCGGGCGTCGGGTCATGCAGGATATCGGCGGCTTTCCAGCGAGAGGCCAGGTTGCGCTGGGCCGTCAGCTGGTCATCCAGTGCGTTGAGCGCCAGCAATTGACGGGCGCCGGATTGCTCGCCGGAAATCACCGCCAGCTTGTTGCGGTAATCCTGGCCGATCATCCACAGGCTGCCCACCAGCGGCAGCATGAACAGCAAGAAAAGCACCTGAAACTTGCGTGCGAACCCCAGGCGTCCGAGCAGACGGATACCGGGCGACAGAAGACTTTGCATGTCCGACCACTCCTCACGGACAACCCGCTACCGCAGCTTGTGACCACGACAGGCGTTGCCTCTCATTGTTACCGGCAAAATGCCATGTCTTTGTTTCAATAACGATCACCGCCCGTCTGCTGTGGCGCAGGCGGGTCTGGCGGCGGATGAACAGTATTGGACAGATAGCAAGAATCGGACCGATAGCACCAAGCCATCTAAATAGGAGCGCGCTCGATTGCGGTGCAAGTGGCGTGCGCCAAAGTGGGGCGAAAGCACTCAGAATGCCCCAAGAGGTTGTCACCGCAGTGACGCGGCAGAAGGCGTCCGGCACGAGACCGGCGACGGAAAAACCTAAGCAATTGATCGTACGAATAAATTTTTTGAACAGACGCTTGACACATCCACTGTCTCAGCGAATAATGCGCGCCACTTGGCTACATAGCTCAGTTGGTTAGAGCATAGCATTCATAATGCTGGGGTCCGGGGTTCAAGTCCCTGTGTAGCCACCAAGTACCTCAACAAAGCCCGCCTCGTGCGGGCTTTGTTGTTTCTGGCTGTCTGATCCGCGCATCGTTTTGTGGATCAAGCTGGCCCAGAGCCTCTACGGCACCTCCCCATAATCCGCTCCCTATCTTTCCGAGGTCGAGTTCATGCGTTTCACAATTCCTGCACTGGTTCTAGGTCTTCTGGTTTCCCAAGGCGCAATGGCCGGTAGCGGCACCAATGCTGCGCTGGGTGGCGGTCTGGGCGGCGCGCTGGGTAACGTCGTTGGCCAGCAACTGGGCGGCAGCAACGGTGCGGCCATTGGCGCAGGCGTCGCGGGCGCGGCCGGTGGCGCAGTCGCTGCCAAGAAGGGCCACAAGACTCGCGCAGCGGTCGGCGGCGGTCTGGGCGGCGCGGCGGGCTCGATCATCGGCAACAAGCTGGGCGGCAGCACCGGCAGCACCATCGGCGCAGGCCTGGGCGGCGCGGCGGGTGGTGCACTCGGCGGTAAATAACTTACCCTGCCAGTCCTTCGAGTCGCGAGACGCCATAGGCCGTCTCGCATCTCGAACCCCGTCAATGAAGCAATGGATGTTCAATGTCTGATTTCCAAACCGACGTAGCAGTGCCTGCCCTCTCCGCCAAGCAGGCTTACGAAGACGCCATCAATCTTTCACAGCACGTGCCCCAGGCCAAGACCATCAGCGAGATGGTGCTCGATGCCTTTCAGAGCGCCAAGGAAAGCGATCAGATTCGTGAACTTCGCGCTGCGATCCGTCAGGCCCATGACCGTTTCGACGACGACCAGGCCTACGAGCTGATGGGCCAGCTCAAGCAACTCAAGGACGCCGAAGCCGCCGACATGGCTGCACTGGAAGACCTGAGCACGAAATTCCCGATCAGCCGCATTCTGTCCAGCTACAAGGACGACCCGGCGTTTCAGGAACTGGTCTACAGCCTGGCGTTGAAGGTGCTGAACCAGACCCATCAGGCCGTCAGCAACCCGAGCGGCGGCAAGAGCAAGGCGTCGCGCCCGAAGAAAGAAGCCGAAGTGTTCGTCATCAGCAAGGACGGCATCAGCGTCACCCTGCCCCTGCGCACCCCGCGCTCGAAAGCCAACGTCGACCGCGAGGCGTTCGAGTTCCTGGGCTTCTCCTTCACAGGCGAAGGTGACGAGGCAGAGCTGCAAAGCGAAGTCTTCACCGACAAGGACGGCAATGAACAGCCTGCCACGCGCAAGAACATCGTGACGGCGATTGCCCAGCAGACTGCGTTTGAAGGGTATAGCGCGGTTCAGCAGTAGATTTTCACGTGTTGAATGCTGCCGATTCGCCTGCGCAGCATTCAACGTTTCTTCGCAACATCATAGACATCACCACGCTCGCGCTTTCCGACCGCGACAACCGTCACGACAATACGCTGATCTTCCACGCGATAGACCAGCCGGTACCCCGCGCTACGTAATTTGATCTTGTAGTGATCCGGCATACCGTGAAGAGCATCGGCGGCCACTCTAGGCAACTCCAACCGGGCAATGAGCTTTTTCTTCATCTGCTCGCGCAAGGTGGCACCCAACTTTTCCCACTCTTTTAACGCCGATGGCAGAAATTCGAGCTTATAAGTCATCAAGGCTTACCGACACCGGCACTTCGTGCGCTCGAGACTTGATCAGCTCGGCCAGATCCAGATCATCAAGCCGCTCCATCATGGCTTCGAACACCTCGGTCGGCACCATATAGCCCATGACCTTATTGTGATTGAGCACAGCAACCGGCAAACCATGCCCTCCCCGCAGTACCGCTGACGGATTTTTCTTCAGCTCGGATACGCTCACAGCCACATCAGCCAAAACGCTTTGCATAATAAAGCCCTCAAAATAGGTCGATATTTTGGTCCGTTTAAAACGTCATCACAACCCCGAAAATGCTGCCTTCGATACCTTGATGCGGCGCGAAGTCTCCGTGATGTACCCTCACCGCACCCCACAACAATGCAACACAAAGCACCCACAATAACCATCGAGTAAAACAACGGGAGGTGTAGCCATGCAGATTCTTGGTGAAACGATCATCGGCCAGCGCAATGTTCGCGGTCAGGGTGGCGAGGTGTTTGCGCTGGCGGCCGCCACTGGCGAGCAGTTGGCTCCGGTCTTTGGCGCCAGCACGACAGGCAATGTCCATGCCGCCTGTGAACTGGCTGAAGCGGCGTTCGATCCGTACCGCCAACTGAGCGACGAGCAGCGCGCGACCTTCCTCGACGCGATTGCCCAAGGGCTGCTGGATCTGGGCGACACGCTGATCGAGCGCGTTCATGTGGAAAGCGGTCTGCCCAAGCCACGCCTTGAAGGTGAGCGGATGCGCACGGTCAATCAGCTCAAGTTGTTCGCCAGCCTGCTGCGCGACGGTCGCTGGCATGGCGCGGTGCTGGACAGCGCGCTGCCTGATCGTCAGCCGCTGCCCCGCGCCGATTTGCGCCAGCGGCGCATCGGTATTGGCCCGGTCGCGGTGTTCGGCGCCAGCAACTTCCCGTTGGCGTTCTCGGTTGCAGGTGGCGACACCGCATCGGCGCTGGCCGCCGGATGCCCGGTCATCGTCAAAGCGCACCCGGCGCATCTGGGCACCAGCGAACTGGTGGGTCGGGTCATCCAGAAGGCCGCTGCCGATACCGGCATGCCCGAAGGCGTGTTCTCGTTGCTGATCGACAAGGATATTTCCGTCGGCCAGGCGCTGGTCAGTCATCCACGGATTCAGGCGGTGGGTTTCACAGGTTCGCGGCGCGGCGGCCTGGCACTGGTTGCCGCCGCACAGGCGCGTCCCGTACCGATTCCTGTGTATGCGGAGATGAGCAGCATCAATCCGGTGTTCCTGCTGCCCGCTGCACTGGCCAATCGCGCTGAAACCATCGCGCAAGGCTTTGCCGATTCGCTGGTGCTCGGTGCCGGGCAGTTCTGCACCAACCCGGGCATTTTGCTGGCGCTCGAGAGCGATGCACTGGAGCGCTTCGTCTCGGCAACGGCCCGCGCGCTGAGTGAGAAAACTCCGACCACCATGCTGACGCCGAACATTCACGGCGCCTACTGCAATGGCCTGAACAATCTGCACAAAGCGGCGGGTGTGACGCTGGTTGCCGAAGGCCGCGAAGCCGAAGGTTCATTCCAGGCGCGCGCCGCGTTCTTCCGCACTGACTCGGCGACCTTCCTCGCCAACCCGGCACTGGAAGACGAAAACTTCGGGCCGAGTGCACTGCTGATCGTGTGCAAGGACGTCGCGGATCTGCAACGTGTCGCGGCGAAGTTCGACGGCCAGTTGACGGTCACGCTTCACTATGAAGAAGGCGATCAGGCGATTGCCCAGGCGCTGATGCCGATACTCGAACGCAAGGCCGGGCGAATTCTGTTCAATGATTTTCCGACCGGGGTCGAGGTGAGCTATTCGATGGTCCACGGCGGCCCGTTCCCGGCGACATCGGACAGCCGCAGCACCTCGGTGGGCGCCACCGCCATCGATCGTTTCCTGCGGCCGGTGTGCTACCAGAACGTGCCGGACTCACTGCTGCCGCCTGCGCTGCAACAGAGCAATCCGCTGCACACCTGGCGCCTGGTGGATGGGCAACTGGTCAAGGATTGACCCGTTTTTCATCTGTAGCAACACGGCTTGCCGGCTGTGGCGATTTCAAGAACGCCCCGCCGGCAAGCCGTGCTGCTACGGGGCGAGGTCAACGCTCCAGCACCTTGCCCACCACCTCGTCGCCAATCACCTGAAAATGCCCACCGGCCACATGGTGGATGGTGCGTAGCGCATCGTGCCCGGCGAAATGCCAATGGCCGTCCGAAAACACACGCTCGTCGGCCCAGGCGGCGACCACCTCGCCGATGAACAGGTCGTACTGATTCTGGTTGTGCGGCTCAGGGATGAGACGACACTCCAGCCACGCCACGCAGCCCTCCAGCATCGGCGCCTGGACCACTTCGCCGTCGAAGGTCGCCAGGTTGTACGCCTTGAACTTGTCGACGTCCTGCTCCTGGGAGATCTCAAGCCCCGAGGTCGAGCCCACTGTCTCGACGATATCCACCTGGCTGACCGTCGGCACGTTGATCACGAACGTGCCCGAGCCTTCCAGCAACGTGCGCGTCCACACCGACTTGTCCAGCACCACCGTCACCTTGGGCGGCTGGAAATCCAGCGGCATCGCCCAGGCCGCGGCCATGATGTTGCGTTGCCCCTCATGAGCGGCACTGACCAGCACGGTCGGGCCGTGGTTGAGCAGGCGATAGCATTTGGCGAGGGGAACGGAGCGGCGATGGGAGGCGGACATGAGGGATGTGATCCTGAAAAAGTAGGAAGCGTGTGCGGAAAACTACAGGGTTTGCCGCCCGAGGAAAACGCCGATCCCCCACAGGCCTTCAAACTGTCGCATTCCTGAACCAGCCCAAAATACCCCTTCCCTCGCGCCTGAAAATAGTGATGTAATAGTATAACAAAACATTTCAGGCACGCGCTTCATGAAACCCGCACCCAGACTTTCCCCCAATATCGCCGCCTCCGCGCTCGCTCAATCGGCGGGCAAGCGGGTGTTGGTGTCGCTGATTCTGATCGCGCTGCTGTGGGCGGGCATCGCGTGGGCGGTGGCGATTCCATGAGCGCGGCGATCGATCTGCATGACCTGACCGTGACCTATGAGCGCCGACCGGCAGTTCATCATGTCAGCGGGCGCTTTGCGGCGGGCAGCCTGACGGCCATTGTCGGGCCGAACGGCGCGGGCAAGTCGACGCTGATCAAGGCCATCGCCGGGACGCTGAAACCTGCGGTGGGCCGTGTGGATCGCGGCAGCCTGAAGACGCGGCACATCGGCTATCTGCCGCAGGCGGCCGAGATCGATCGCAGCTTCCCGCTGAGCGTGGCCGACACGGTGATGATGGGCGCCTGGCGCAGCATCGGCGCGTTTGGCGGGGCGACGCGCAAACACGCCGAACAAGCCCGCGAAGCGCTGGTGGCGGTGGGGCTTGCGGGCTTTGAACAACGCAGCATCGGTTCGCTGTCGTCCGGGCAATTTCAGCGCGTGCTGTTCGCGCGGCTGCTGTTGCAGGACGCCTCGGTGATTCTGCTGGACGAGCCCTTCACGGCCATCGACGCGCGCACCACCCGCGATCTGCTCAAGCTCATCGAGACCTGGCACGGCCAGGGCCGCACCGTGATCGCCGTGCTACACGACATCGAGCAGGTCCGCCAGCACTTCCCCAGCACCCTGCTACTAGCACGGGAAACCATCGCCTGGGGCAACACCGCCGAGATCCTGCATGCCGACAATCTGCGCCGCGCCAAGAACATGGCCGAGCACTGGAGCCCGGACGCCGTGGCGTGCGAAGCCGACGAGGACACCACGCTGTGACGCTCTATAGCCTGATCATTCAACCCTTCGTCGACTTCGGCTTCATGCGCCGCGCGCTGGTGGCCTGCCTGGCCTTGGGCATCGGCTCGGGGCCGGTGGGCGTGTTGCTGATGCTGCGGCGCATGAGCCTGGTGGGCGACGCCATGAGCCACGCGGTTTTGCCGGGCGCTGCAGTAGGCTTTCTGTTCGCCGGGCTGTCGCTGCCGGCCATGGGCTTCGGCGGCCTGGTCGCCGGGCTGGCCGTGGCCTTGCTGTCAGGCCTGGTCAGCCGTTTCACCACGCTGAAGGAGGACGCCAGCTTCGCCAGTTTCTACCTGACCTCGCTGGCGGCGGGCGTGCTGATCGTCTCGCTGCACGGCTCAAACGTCGACCTTCTACATGTGCTGTTCGGCACCATTCTGGCCATCGACGATCAGGCGATTTTCATGGTCGGCGCCATCGCCTCGTTCACCCTGGTGCTGCTGGCGCTGATTTACCGGCCGCTGATTCTGGAATGCTTCGACCCCGGTTTCCTGCGCGCAGTCGGTGGCCGCGGATCCCTGTATCACGTGCTGTTCCTGCTGATGGTGGTGCTCAATCTGGTCGCAGGCTTTCAGGCGCTCGGCACACTGATGGCGGTCGGGATGATGATGTTGCCTGCCACCGTCGCACGTTTCTGGTCGACTTCTCTGACCGGCATGATCGTGATTTCCACGGTGGTCGCCACGCTCTCGGGCTTCATCGGCCTGATCGTGTCCTACCACGCCAGCGTCGCGTCGGGCCCGGCCATCGTCCTGACCGCCAGCGCCTTTTACCTGTTCTCACTGTTCTTTGGACGCAGCGGTTTCCTGCACCGGCTGTTCCCGAGGGCTCACCTGTCCGGCTGATCGTTCTCCCACTTCAAGGAAATCACATGAAACGTTTGACGCTTCTGACCGCCGCACTGGCGCTGTCGGGTCTGGCCAGCTTCGCCCAGGCAAAAGACCTGGAAACCGTTGCCTCCTTCACCGTTATCGCCGACATGGTGAAAAACGTCGGCGGCGATCACGTCCACGTGACCTCGCTGATCGGCCCCAACGGCGACCCTCACGTCTACGAGCCGACGCCCAACGACGCCCAGGCCCTGAAGAAGGCCGACGTGGTGTTCGTCAGCGGCCTGCACCTGGAAGGCTGGCTCGACCGGCTGATCACTGCCTCCGGTTACAAGGGTGAGCCGGTGGTGCTGTCCAACGGCATCATGACCCGCAGCATGGAAGAAGACGGCGAGAAGATCACCGACCCGCATGCCTGGAACAGCGCGGTCAACGGCATCGTCTACGTCAGAAACATCATCAAGGCGCTACAGAAAGCCGACCCGGAACACGCAGCCGACTACAAGGCCAACGGTGAGAAATACATCGTTCAGTTGCAGGACATGGACGCCTACGCTCGCGCCCAGATCAACGCCATCCCTGCCCCACAGCGCAAGGTACTGACGTCCCACGATGCTTTCGGCTATTTCGGTGATGCCTATGGCGTGACTTTCCTCTCGCCGCTGGGCTTTTCCACCGAGACCGAAGCCTCGGCTGCTGACGTCGGCAAGCTGATCACCCAGATCAAGCAGGAGCACATCAGCGCCTACTTCTTCGAAAACTCCAGCGACCCGCGCCTGGTGCAGCAGATCGCCAAGGCCAGCGGCGCGCACCCGGGCGGCGAGCTGTACGTGGAATCGCTGTCGCCCGCCAACGGCCCGGCGGCGACCTACGTGAAGATGTTTCGCTACAACGTGGACAAGATGACGGCGGCGATGAAGGGCCAATAGCACAACACCAAACCCGTAGCAGTCCGGCTTGCCGGCGATGGCGATCTCAAGGTCGCAACCGCCTCTGTAGGAGCGAATTCATTCGCGAAAAATGGTACGTCCGATAGAGATCTATCGCCTGTACCACCGCTTCGCGAATAAATTCGCTCCTACAGGATCAGCAGCGCCACGGTGCGTCTGCATCCACCTCGATCCCATACCGCTCGATCACCCGCCCCGCCACCCCCGTCGGCAACTCGCCCTCCTTCTCCAGCGCCGTCACCGCCGCCAGCACGATGTGATGACGGTCCACCTCGAAGAACCGCCGCAATTGCGCGCGGCTATCGCTGCGGCCAAAGCCGTCGGTGCCCAGCACGGTGTAATCACTGCCGACATAGGAAGCAATCAACTGCGGCACGGCGCGGACATAATCCGACACCGCAATCACCGGCGCCCCCGTCGGCAGGCTCGCTTGCAGATGGCTGACCCTGCGCGCCGCTTCGGGATGCAGCCGATTCCAGCGCTCCACTTCACGCGCCTCACGTTCCAGCTCGGTGAAACTGGTGACGCTGAACACCTCGCTTTCGATCTGCCAGTCCTGCGCCAGCAACTCGGCAGCCGCAATCGCTTCGCGCAGGATCGTGCCGGAACCGAGCAAGCGCACCCGGCCCCGAGCCCCCTCGACAGAGTGATCGGTAAACCGATACATCCCGCGAATGATCGACTGCTCCACGCCCTCGGGCAGCGAAGGCTGTGGATAGTTTTCGTTCATCAGGGTGACGTAATAGAACTCGTCGACATCCTGCTCCAGCATCCGGCGCATGCCGTGGTCGAGGATCACGGCCAACTCGCCAGCGAACGCCGGATCATAGGCGCGGCAGTTGGGCACCGTGGCGGCCATCAAATGACTGGAACCGTCCTGATGCTGCAAACCTTCGCCACCCAATGTGGTGCGGCCCGCCGTGGCGCCCAGCAGAAAGCCCCGGGCGCGCTGGTCGGCAGCGGCCCAGATCAGATCGCCAATGCGCTGAAAACCGAACATCGAGTAATAGATATAGAACGGCAGCATGCGCAGGCCATGGGCCGAGTAGCTGGTCGCCGCGGCCACCCAGGAACTGATCGCCCCGGCTTCGCTGATGCCCTCCTCCAGAATCTGGCCGTTGGTGGCTTCGCGATAGCTGAGGATCGAGCCGATGTCCTCAGGCTCGTAGCGCTGGCCAACGCTGGAATAGATGCCGATCTGCTTGAACAGATTGGCCATGCCGAAGGTGCGCGCTTCGTCCGCGACGATCGGCACCACACGCGGGCCAAGCTGCTTGTCCTTGAGCAGGTTGCCGAGCAGGCGCACGAAGGCCATGGTGGTCGACATTTCCTTGCCGTCGGCTTGGGTGGCGAAGCTGGCGTAGCTATCGCGAACCGGCACGGCCACGGGCTCGGCAGCGCTGCTGCGCGCCGGTACCGAGCCGCCCAGCGCCTGGCGCCGCTGCAGCAGATAGCGCATCTCGGCGCTGCCCGCCTCGGGTTTGAGGAAACTCAGGTTCTCTGCCTGATCGTCGGTCAATGGCAGATGGAAGCGATTGCGGAAGTGGAGCAGCGCCTCGCGGTCGAGCTTCTTCTGCTGGTGGGTGGTCATCTTGCCCTGACCGGCCTCGCCCATGCCGAAGCCCTTTTTGGTCTGGGCCAGAATCACCGTCGGCCGCCCCTTGTGCTCGCTCGCCGCCTTGTAGGCCGCGAAGATTTTCACCAGGTCGTGGCCGCCGCGCTTGAGGCGATCGATCTGCTCGTCGCTGAGGCCCTCGGCCAGTTTTCTCAGGGCGTCGTTCTGCCCGAAAAAGTGCTCGCGATTGTACTGGCCATCCTTGGCGGCAAAGGTCTGGAACTGCCCGTCGACGGTGTGCGACAAGGCCCGCACCAGCGAGCCGTCGGTGTCGCGGGCGAACAACGGGTCCCAGTCCGAGCCCCAGACCAGCTTGATCACATTCCAGCCGGCGCCGCTGAACAGCGCTTCCAGTTCGTCGATGATCCGCCCGTTGCCCCGCACCGGCCCGTCCAGGCGCTGCAGGTTGCAGTTGACCACCCACGTCAGGTTATCCAGGCCCTCCCGCGCGGCCAGGGTCAGTGCCGACATGCTTTCCGGCTCGTCCATTTCACCATCGCCGAACACGCCCCACACATGGCGGGAAGCGGTGTTTTGCAACCCGCGATGTTGCAGGTAGCGCATGAAGCGCGCCTGATAAATCGAGCTGATCGGGCCGATGCCCATCGACCCTGTGGGAAACTGCCAGAAGTCCTGCATCAGCCAGGGGTGTGGATAACTCGACAACCCGCGCGCGCCAGCCTTAGGGCCAGTGATTTCCTGCCGGTAGTGAGCCAGATCGTCCTCGCTCAAGCGCCCTTCCAGAAACGCCCGCGCATAAATGCCCGGCGCCGAATGGGGCTGATAGAACACCAGGTCGCCACCTTGCTCACCGCTGCGGGCGCGGAAGAAATGATTGAAACCCACCTCGAACAAATCGGCGGCGCTGGCATAACTGGCGATATGCCCGCCCAGCTCGCCATAGGCCTGATTGGCACGCACTACCATCGCCAGCGCGTTCCAGCGCATCAACGAGGCCAGGCGTTCCTCGATGGCCAGATCCCCGGGAAACATCGGCTGCTGCTCGACGCCGATGGTATTGATGTAACGCGTGCCATGGGCCGGCTGCCAACCGATACCGGGGTCGCGGGCCAGGCTGGCCAGCATGTCCATGATTTCACGGGCGCGCTCGGCGCCGGCGTTGTCCAGCACCGACATCAGCGCATCGCGCCACTCGTTCAGCTCCAATTGATCGTCGTGGCTGCGCGCGGCGGCAGCCGAATCGAAATGGCCCATAGACACCTCCCGTTGATTAAGGAAAAGTCTATGCTTGCGCTCGCAGATTTAATGACCGATCTGCGTGGCCGAAAGCATGATCGTCAGCATAAAAAACTCTAAAAATGGCAAATGGAAGCACGATGAACTTCGACAGCATTGACCTGAAGATCCTCCGCGAGCTGCAACGCGACAGCAGCCTGTCCAACGTCGAACTGGCCAAGCGCGTACACCTCTCGCCCTCGCCTTGCCTGGCGCGGGTCAAGGCGCTAGAGGCCAGCGGCTGCATCCGCGAGTACGTCGCACTGCTGGCGCCGGAACATCTGGGCCTGCGCCTGAACGTGTTCATCTCCATCAGCTTGAAGGAGCAGAGCCGCGAAGCCCTGCAGAACTTCGAGCGCCGCGTGTGCGAATGCGAAGAGGTAATGGAGTGCTACCTGATGACCGGCGACGCCGATTATCTGCTGCGCGTGGTCATGGCCGACATGCAGGCGCTGGAGCACTTCATCATCGAGCGTCTGTCGCCGATGCCGGAGGTGGAGAAGATCCGATCCAGCCTTTCGCTCAAACAGGTGCGCTACAAAACTGCGCTGCCGCTCAGGCCCTGAGGATCTTCGCGCAACCCGGCCGGTCAATCTTGTATGCTCAGGATCGATAAGAGCTGGCAGCACCAGCCTGCATGAAAGGATGATCGATGACCGCACTCTGCTTCGCGCCGTTTCAAGACCTGGCCGACCGGCTGATCCCCCACACCGCAGCCGAGCGCGGCGACGGCTCCCACGACCTTTCGCATCTGCATCGAGTGTGGCGCAACGTCTGCGCCATCCGCGACAAGGAGGGTGGCGATCATCAGGTCCTGCTGGCGGCTACCCTGCTGCACGACTGCGTCGCCGTGGAAAAGAACTCGCCCTTTCGCGCCAGCGCCTCACGCCTGGCAGCCGCCAAGGCCACCGAGTTGCTGGCCGAGATGGGCTGGGACGAAGAACGCACATCGGCGGTGGCCCACGCCATCGAAGCCCACAGCTATTCAGCCAACATCACGCCCACTAGCCTGGAAGCGAAAATCCTCCAGGACGCCGACCGCCTCGACGCCATCGGCATGGTCGGCGTCGCCCGGCTGTTCTACGTCTCCGGCCGCATGGGCAGCCACCTCTACGACCCCGCCGACCCTAAGGCTCAGCGACGCGAGCTGAATGACAAGCGGTTCGCCGTCGACCACTTCACCACCAAAATCTTCACCCTGGCGCAGGGGTTTCAGACCCGGACTGGGAGTGAAATGGCGCAGGTCCGGCATGAGCGGGCGCAGCGGTTTTTGCGGGAGTTTATGGAGGAGATTGGGGTTCTGCCTTCCTAGCAACACCAGGGCGTATCAACTCTTCCCCCAGAAAAACGTCAGCCTGCTTGAAGAATGCCTCCGATAACTCGGGAGCGTCGTCAGGATCAATCCATTCTTTTTTAGCTGGAGATGTACTCGCGTCCATTCGTCTTCCTCACTGATTGGCTCGTTAGAGTACCGTTCATCGCCCTGCCGTCAAATTTCAACAAATCTGAAACATTTCACGCCCGATGTCACAAAGACATCATAGAAGCCCTCTATAACGATGGCTCCGATGTATTCCTCTATGGGGATGGGTGGCTGTGAAAAGGTTAATGCGTAGAGTGTTTCGTCCCTCGTCCAAACCTGCATTTCTGCGACGCTTCAGAATCACTCAGCGTCTGGTGCTGTGCTTCGGCGTGACGGCACTTCTGTTGGTGGCGCTCGGGGCGTTCTGTCTGCTGCAGATGCAGAGCATTCGCGCTCAGGGCGAAGCGGTCGAGAGTGGCGCGCTGCCCAGCATTGCCATGGCCGACGCGATCGCCATCGACCTGATCAAGCTGCGCGGCGAAAGCGCACGACTGATCGCCAACGCCGATGACCCCAGCGCAGTGGTCACCAGCAAGATCAACGTCGAGCAGCTGAAAAACGAAGTGGAAAAAGGCTTCAGCGATTACCTGGCGCACTCCACCGACAGCACCGAGCGCGACTCGATCAAGGCCCTGCAGGATGCCTACAAGGCTTTCATGCCGGGGCTGCACGACGAGATCGCGCTGATCGAGCAGAACAAACTCAATGACGCACGCATGTTGCTCAACACCTCGTTGAGCCTGCAGGGCGACCTGATGGACATGCAGGTGCAGTTGCTGCGCGAGCTCAATAAACAGAGCGCCGCAGCCGCCGTGGATGGGGCTAACAGCCGCTTCCAGCAGACCCGCATCATCGCCGTCAGCGCCATCGTCGTGGCCCTGGTGCTGACCCTGTTGCTGGCCTGGCGCCTGAGCGTGAGCATCATTCGTCCGCTGCGCCAGTCGCTGCAGATTGCAAGCACCATTGCCCAAGGCGACCTGAGCCCGCAGCCGATTCCCGAAGGCCGTGATGAAACCGCGCAACTGCTCAAGATGCTTGGCCAAATGCGCGGCAACCTGCACGGCACCATCGATCAGATCTACGCCGCCGCCAGCCAGTTGAGCCAGTCCGTTCAGGAAATGGGCGCGATCGCTGAGGCCAGCGCGAAGAACCTGCAAGCGCAGAATGATGAAATCGAGCAGGCTGCCGTGGCCGTCAACCAGATGAGCCAGGCCGCAGTAGAGGTGGCCGACAACGCCAGCAACACCTCGACCGAATCCAAGGCGTCGAACGAGGCCGCGGCCGAGGGCCGTCTGCGCCTGACCGGCACCATCGACTCGATCAAGGAGCTGACCGACAACGTCCTCGACTCCTCCCATCAGGCCGATGGCCTGGCCGAGCGCACGCTGAGCATCAGCAAGATCCTTGAAGTGATCCGCGCCATCGCCAACCAGACCAACCTGCTGGCACTCAATGCGGCCATCGAGGCGGCGCGCGCGGGCGAGGCCGGGCGGGGGTTTGCGGTAGTGGCTGACGAAGTGCGCTCGCTCGCGCAACGTACCAGCGCCTCGACCACCGAGATCGAAAGCCTGATCAACGACGTGCAGAAGAGCACCCAGGAAACCGCCGAAACCCTGCGCGTCACTGCGTCTCAGGCCAGCCAGACTCTTGAGCAGGCCGCTGCCACCAGCCAGGCACTGACTGTGATCATCAGCTCCACCTCGACCATCAGCGACCGCAACATGCTGATCGCCAGCGCCGCCGAACAACAGGCCCAGGTCGCCCACGAGGTGGATCGCAACCTGAGCAGCATTCGCGATCTGTCGACTCAGTCAGCCTCCGGCGCGCAGCAGACCACAGTGGCGAGCAATGCCCTGGCGATGCTGGCGACGGATCTGAATTCGATGGTGCAGAAGTTCGTGCTGTGACGCTTTGCCGTTCATGTCCTTGTGTTTCACTATTGAAACGCCACCCGCACAACCACAAGACGGGTGTTCGCCAACAAGGACATGAGCATGAAGAAAGCCGCTGTATTGAGCGCCACCCTGACGGCGCTCGCCCTGAGCCTCAGCGCCCACGCTGACGTCGACGTCAAACTGGGCAGCAAGGAACGCGTCACCCGCCTCTTCGCCTACCCCAACAACTGCAACGTGATCTGCTTTCGCAACTGGACGCTGGAGCAGACCGTCGAGCATTACCTGACGCAAAGCGTTCAGCGCGACGGCTACGCCAGTGCGAAAGTCAGCGTGGTCAACGACAACGATCAGCTCCACGCCAAGATCAGCGGCGTGCCCGAGGGTTATGAAAAGCCGCTGACCCAACTGCTGGACGCGGGCGAGCAGGCCTACAGCGGCGCGAAAAAGCTCAACATCGACGGCAGGTTCGCCTACAACTGGTACCTGTTCCTGCCGCTGGGCATGGCGCTGGAAAACCGCAAGAGCGTCGAGCTGCTGCACTTCCCGCCGGATTACTCGCTGACCCAGGCTCAGGATTACCTGCGCTCGGCCACCTCCGACCGTTGGGCCGCGCTGTTGACCGACAACGGCATTCCGGCCGACCAGACCCCGGCCTATCAGACCATCATCGACATCGCGCCCATTGCCGCTCCGTCCAATGCGGGCAAGGATCTGGAAGGCGTCTACGGCTACTTCAACGATTACCAGACCACCATGGTCAAACAGGTCAGCCTGACGTCCAAGGGCACGTCGCTGCCAATGGTGGCGTTTGGCGCGCCGGTGCGCAGCTGGCTCAAGGAGCAATACAAGGTCGAGGTGTCGGTGCTGGGCCTGGCGACCATCAGCCCGAACGCCGGGCAGAAGGTGTCGGTGATCGGCTCCAACCACCCGAGCTACATCTGGTACGCGGCGGACAAGAGCAACTACGGCGGTGACCAAACCAAGGCCGACGAGGCGGGCCTGAAAGTCATGGGCCAGGATTTGAGCGCGGCCTGCTGGCAGGCGGGGATGGGCCAGAAACCGGGCGCTGATGCCGCGGCTTTGCTCAAGCAGTGCAGCACCCGCTGGCAGGTCACCGACAAGGTCCAGACCTGCAAGCTGTTCTACACCTCGATACGTAACCTGACCCCGGATCAGGCTGCGGCCAAATGCCGGACCGGGACCGTGGGACGGCAGCTCGACCAGTTGCGCAAGCCGTTGCCCGAGATGATCAAGAAGTCGGCGTAACACGATCCGTAGCAGCACGGCTTGCCGGCGGGGCGTTCTCAAGATCGCTCCCGCCGGCAAGCCGGCCTGCTACGGGCGGTATGTGTCGGGATTATTCGCCCAACGGGCGCAACCGATACTGCGGCGGCAATTGCTCGAAGCCGCTGATGGTGGTGTCCAGGCTCTTCCAGCGGCCATCCTTGATGCCGTAGATGCAGCCGTGCACGGAAAGCTTCTGCCCGCGATGCCAGGCGTTCTGCACGATGCTGGTGTGGGCGACGTTGGCCACTTGCTGAATCACGTTCAACTCGCACATGCGGTCGACACGTTCTTCTTCGGTTGGCAGTTTGGCCAGCACATCACGGTGCTCGTAATACAGATCACGAATGCTCCGCAGCCAGCCGTCGATCAGGCCGAACTGGCGGTCCTGCATCGAGGCGCGCACGCCGCCGCAGCCGTAGTGGCCGGTGACCAGAATATGTTTGACCTTGAGCACATCCACTGCGTACTGGATCACCGACAGGCAGTTCAGGTCGGTGTGCAGCACCACGTTGGCGACGTTGCGGTGGACGAACAGATCGCCCGGCAGCATGCCGACGATTTCATTGGCGGGAACGCGGGCGTCCGAACAGCCGATCCAGAGGAATTCCGGCGTCTGCTGGCGCGCCAGTTTGGCGAAGAAGTCAGGGTCTTCTTCCTTGATGGCTGCTGCCCAACGTTCATTGTTATCGATCAGATCTTGTAATTCGTTCATACGTCGATGCCTCGGAAATGATGCTCAGCTATGACTTGCGTCCGATGCTGCGGGTCACGCCTGCCCGCCATGACCGGCTGGCAAACGGAAGGAATCTTCATGACCGCCCCCGGTCCACCGGATGAGACCGCCCATTTGGAGACTATGTCATGAACGATTCACGCCGCCCGTTCGGTGCGACCCAGCCCGAACCCATCGATGACAACGAAGACCGCATGGGCTCGATGGAAGAGCTCAACTTCAATGACAATAACGAACCCAGTGGTCGCATTGGTGACATGATCCCCGAGGACGAGCTGGAAAACTACATTCCCGACGAGCGTGTACGCGAAGCCGGAATGACCGGGGCGTCCACCGATGATCACAACCCGACCGACGACGACATGAGCCCGGAAAATCTGATCGACGAAGACGGCGCGCGTTCCCCTCGCGAAAAAGGCGAAGGCGGCCCGGCGGATTTCGACCTGAGCGTGGTCGATGAAGATGAAATCGGCGCAGGTCGTGGGCTGGACGAAGAAGAACTGGCGATTTTCGATCCGCTGGATGGCAAGCCCGATAGCTGAAACCGGCCCCACCACTCTTTTTCTTACTGCGAATACGCTCCCTGTGGGAGTGAGCTTGCTCACGAAGGCGGACAATGAGCGTCAACAGCTACGCCCCATTCGTGAGCAAGCTCACTCCCACGGTTGCAAGAGACAGGAGGAGCTTGAGCTCAGTCAGTCAACGTACACGCCATGACCAGCGCATCCTCGCGCCCGCCCACCGCAGGGTAATAATCGCGACGTCGGCCCACTTCGTTGAAGCCGTAGCGTTCATACAGGCGATAGGCCGACTGGTTGCTGGCGCGCAGCTCCAGGAAACACTCGCGGCCGTTGATCTCGTAGGCCCGCTTCATCAGCTTGTCCAGCAGCAGCAAGCCCAGGCCACGGCCCTGGCTCTCCGGCTTGACGGTGATGTTGAGCAGGTGCGCCTCGTCGATGATGACGTTGATCACGCCATGGCCGACCTGCTGACCGCCCTCGAACATCAACCAGATTTCGTAGGACTTGAGGCCATCGAGAAAAATGCCGCGGGTCCAGGGATGGCTGAACGCCGCGTATTCAATCTTCAGCACCGCATCCAGGTCAGCTTCGGTCATGCGGCGAAACGTTACGGCATCACTCATTTACGCTCTTCCAACGCCCCATCAGTTGGCGCATCGCGCGCCAGACATCGGCCTTGCGCTGAGGCTCGTCCATCAACAGTTCAAGACCCGGCAGCGCCCAGGCCGAACCCAGGCCATCGACCTGAATCTCTTGATTGTAGGATTGCGCGTCGACTTCGCCGGCAAAACGCAACGCCGGCAGGCCGATCAGCCACAGACAGGTGCACGGCTGCTCCTCGACCCGGGCATACAGAAAGCCCTGAACGAAATCCCGCGCCGCCTCTGGGCCTTGGTCCATCTGCCCGCGCACCAGCAGCGGCCAGCGCACCGGCTCGCCGATGATCTGCGGGCTGTCGGGCAGACCGGCGGCGCGCAGCATGTCCTTGAGCAGCAGATACGACGGATCGCGGCTCTGGAACGGCTCGCCCGTCGCCAACTCGACCAGCAACAGGCAGCGACCGGCGCGCAGCAATTGCAGGGAGAAACGCGGAGGCGGCACGACCGGCGCCTTGGCCACCGGCGCCGCTTCTTCGGGCTCGGCCGCTTTTGCCGCAGGTTTGGCGGCAGACGACGGGCGCGGCACTTCGATTTTCGGCCGCTCGATGCTCCGCGCTGCCGGTGCAGGACTGGCTGGCGTGGCGTCGCCCTGCTGGCTTGCCTGCTCCCTTGCAACCGCCGCAGGCGCCTGCGGCGCGACCTCGTCCTCGAACGCAGGCAGCGGCGCAAGCAGCTCCGGCCGCGAAGGCGCGGCAAAGGGCAATTCAGTGCGAGGCAGCCAGCTGACCACCTGCATGGCGGTCAGAAAGGCGCGACGTCTAGGCTCGTTGAGCACGGGACAGCCACCTGTGGATAAAGTCAGGGCGACAATTCTACAGGCCTTCGACGATTCACGCCGCAGTTGATCGCCTCGGGGTGAAAACCAACGCCCGCGATGCAGTACAATCTGCGCTTTTATTTGCCAACCAGCGGCTATCCGATGATCGAACCTAAGCGCGTCCTGCGCGCCCTTGCCGAACACTGGGCGCTCCTTGAGCCACTGTGCGAGCACTTCGACCAGGGCACTCTGAGCCTGAGCGAGCTGCGCGTGCAGCTGGCGGCCCAGCAACTGGAAAGCACGCCGCAGGACATTACCAACCTGCTGGACGTGTGGATTCGCCTCGACATTCTGGTTCCGGTGGCCAAAAGCCCGAACCGTTTCGAGCTCAACGCGCAGATTCACGACTTCCTGTCTTACCTGCGCCGCGAACACCGCCTGGGCCTGTGCCTGGAAATCGAAGCCTACCTGCGCCATCTGGAGCGGCTGGCCGGTTACATTCAGGAAGCCTTCGAGGCGCGAGATGCCAATGACCTGGCCCGCCAGCTGCGCCTGCTCGACATGCGCGTGCGCGATGTCCTGAAAAAACTCGCCAACGACGAACAGGCGCTGGTTTCCGTGGCCGAGCGCGCCAAGACCAGCGACCGGCAGATTCCGCTGCGTCAACGTTACGCTGAGGTCCTGGCGACCTGGGACGAATACGTCGAGCCGATGATCCAGCTGGTGAACGCCGACGGCGCGTTCGAGCAAGGCGTGCGCAAGGTCGAGAACGTGCTGCTGCGCATGCTCAGCGATCAGCAGCGTCTGGGCCATCTGGTCGACGACGACATGCTGCTGCGCACCCACGCGCGGATTCTGGAAATGCAGACCAGCGCGCAACTGACCTTGCGTCATGCCCGCGAGCTGCTGTTGCCGCTGCGTGAGGAAGCCCGCCGTCACAACGCCGTGACCCGTGGCGCGGCACTGGCGCTGTCGGCCATTCGCCGCAAGGGCATCGACGCCGTGCCCCAGGCCGCCATGCCGATGTTCACCCGTCCGCAGAGCACCTTTCTCGGCAGCGCGAACCAGGTCGAGGCTTATGTCTACGCGCTGGCGCGTTTCGAGCCCAAACCTGCGCGCTTCCCGAAAGCCAGCCTGACCCGCAAGGGCGAGCCGCCAAGGGCGCCGCGCACGGTCAAGGAAATGGTCGAACGCTGCGAAGAAGCCCTGCCAATGCCGGACCTGATGGTCTGGCTGCTGGAGCAGGAGCCCAACGGCGCGACCGACGAATTGCTGTACTGGTTCTCGCGCCTGTCGCGGGAAAAACGCTTCAAGCGCGAGCGTCTCGAACGCCGTGAATACCTGACACAGGAGCACCGCGTCAGCCTGCGCTCCTTCGCCCTGCTCTCGAGCAAAGACGCCACCCCAGAGAATTCCGAGGGCACCGCCCATGCATCTTGATCTATCCGAAATGTCCCAGCTCGCGCCGATCTTCCGCGAGCTGTTCAAGGGTTACCACATCAGCCGTCGCGACCCCGAGCTGTATGCCCAGCTGTCCAACGCGCAAGACCAGTACCGCACGCTGTTCAAGGCGCTGGGTTTCGAGCTGGTCTGCGACACCCGCGGCTTCTACTACTTCGTGCCGGATCTGGCGGCCGCGCAGGTCAATAAGACCGCCCAGCGCCTGGCGCTGTTCACCTTCATCCTCGTCGAGCACCTGGCTGACCAGGGCCGCGACCCGGTCGCCGTGCTGGACGGCGGCAGCTTGGGCCGCGATGAGCTGCCGTCGCTGCTGGAAAAGTACCGCGACCTGTTCCTGCAGGCCGAAGTGCAGACCCAGGACGAGCTGGAAGAGAAAATCATGCGCCGCATGACCCAGCTCGGGTTCGCCGCGGAAGAAGTCGGCATCTACCGCTTCCTGCCGCCGATGCACCGCTTCCTCGACGTCTGCCTGTCGGTCCAGCAGGACCGCGACTTGGCAGCCAGCCTGCACAGCGACCTGCCATTGCCAACGCCGGTGCTGATCGACGAGGACAGCGACGAAAAACTCCTGCAGACCGACGATCCGCTGGATCTGGGCGAATTCCAGGACACCGAAGAAACCGAAGAGCAAGCGCTGGCCCGCGCGATCGCCGAAGAGCAGGAGTTTGACGCATGAGCCAGGAACGCTACGGCATCCGCCGTTTTGCCCTGCTGAACACGGCCGGTTACAGCCTCGGGCTGTTCCCGCTGGAACATCCACTGTCGGTCTACGGCGCGAACAACCTGGGCAAGAGTGCCTCGATCAACGCGCTGCAATTCCCGATTCTGGCGCGCATGTCGGACATGAGTTTCGGCAAGTACAGCCTCGATCAGTCGCGCCGCTTCTACTTTGCCTCCGACACCAGCTACATCCTGGTCGAAGTCTCCCTGCCCCACGGCCCGCACGTGATCGGCGTGGTCGGTCGCGGCCCCGGCGGCGGCTTCGGTCACCAGTTCTTTGCCTACGCGGGCAAGCTGGACCTGGCGCACTACCAGAAGAACGACACCTGCCTGCGCCAGAAAGAGCTGTTCACCAACCTGGAAAGCCAGGGCCTGAAAGCCTACGAGCTCAAGCCCGACGAACTGCGGCGCCTGCTGGTCGGCGGCCACACCTCGATTCCGCTGGACCTGACGCTGATTCCGCTGCGCTCGACCAGCGAACAGAGCCTCAAGACCTTCCGCGCACTGTTCATCAACCTGCTGCACATGCGCGAAATCACTGCGGCCAAACTCAAGCAGCTGTTCCTCGATGCCTTCGAGCACAGCCTGCGCTCCGGTAGCGTCGATTACATTGCCGCGTGCGAAGAAGCCTTCCGCGACGTGCGTCGCATGGAACAGGACTACAACGCGCTGGTGCTGGCCGGCCCGCTGGTCGAAGCACTGGCCAACGGCGTGAAGCAGCGCGACGTGCTGCGCGGCAAGCTGCACCGCCTGTCGCCACTGCTCGACTCGCTGCTGGGCACCTGGCAGGACTACTCCAATGCGCGCAAGGAAGAGCTGGTCATCCAGGCCGAGCACTACCGTGGCGAGCAGGATGCGCTGCAGAACGATCAGCGCGGCGGCACGCAGGAACTGATGCGCCTGGAGCGGGAGATCAGCAACATCCAGCGCTGGATCGGCGAACTGGCCGTGCTGAAGAACCGCTTTGCGCTGGTCGACGACGTGCGCGTTCTCGAACAGCAGCTGCTGGCGGCCAAGGATGCCCACGACGAACTGGCCGGCGCCCTGGCGCAGTCCCGTCAGTTCAGTGCCGAGGATCTGGACGAGCGTCTGCGCGATCTGGAGAAACGCCTGAAGTCGGTGAAGCAGCAGCTCGATCACGCCGACAACAACAGCTATGCCCGCCTGCGCGAAGAGTTCTCGCAGCCGGACGTCGAGCGCCTGATGCGCCTGTTCAACAGCGCGCTGTTCAGCCTGCCGCTGGGCGAGCAAGGCATCGCGCTGGATGACAGCGACGCCTGGGTCAAATCGCTGGAAGCGATTCTCGACGGCTTCAAGGGCGAGCGTTTCGAAGTACCAGGCCTGTCGATCAACCTGTCGCACATCGAGCCACCTGCCCTGCAGGCGCTGGCCGACCGCGCAGCGCTGCGCGATCAGAAAGAGCGTCTGGAAAAAGAACTCAAGCAGCTGAAGACCCAGCAGGCCGTGGCCGCCGACCGCGCCGCGAGCAAGACCCAGACCGAGGCGCTGTACCAGCAGGTGCTGGATGCGCAGAAGGCGCTGGAAGATTACCGCCGCACCCAGACCCTGACCGCCGAGGAAGGCGAGAAGCTGGAACAGCTGGCGCAGATGGAAGCCGCGCAGGACGAACTCAAGCGTTCCAGCGATGCCTTCACCGAACGCGTTCAGCAGCTGTCGGCCAAGCTGCAACTGGTGGGCCGTCAGATCGGTGATCTGGAATCCAAGCAGCGCACGCTGGATGACGCCCTACGTCGCCGTCAGTTGCTGCCCGCCGATCTGCCATTCGGCACGCCGTTCATGGAGCCGGTGGACGACTCGCTGGACAACCTGCTGCCGCTGCTCAACGACTATCAGGACAGCTGGCAGAGCCTGCTGCGCTTAGACGGCCAGATTGAAGGGCTGTACGCGCAGGTGCGCCTCAAGGGCGTGGCCAAGTTCGACAGCGAAGACGACATGGAGCGCCGCCTGCAACTGTTGATCAACGCCTATGCTCACCGCCAGGATGAAGCGCTGACCCTGGGCAAGGCCCGTCGCGCGGCGGTGACCGACATCGCGCGCACCCTGCGCAACATCCGCAGCGACTACGACAGCCTCGAACACCAGCTGGCCTTGTTCAACCGCGAGATCAACCGCCGTCAGGTGTCCAACCTGGAAAGCTTCCGCATCGTTCTGGCACCGAACAAGGAAGCGCTCAAGCACATCGATCAGATCATCCACAGCGCCGGCCAGTACGAAGAAGGCGAAACGCTGTCGGTGTTCGACCTGAGCCAGAGCGCCGAGCAGGACAACAAGAACGAAGAAGCCAAGGAATACCTGGCGCGCCTGGTGGCGGCGAACCACAACCAGCTGGGTCTGAAGGACCTGTTCGAGCTGGCGTTCGAGATCACCAAGGTCAACAGCCAGCCGGTCATCCACACCGACATCGACGGCGCAGCCTCCAACGGCACCACGATGACCATCAAGGCGCTGACCAACATGTACCTGTTGCTGCACCTGATGGACCGCGAACAGGCCGGGCGCGTGCGTCTGCCGTACTACCTGGACGAAGCCGCCGACATCGACGAACGCAACCAGGCCGCACTGCTGGAAACCAGCCTGCAGCTGGGCTTCGTGCCGATTCTGGCGAGCGTCAAGCCGCAGGTGTCGGCCCATGTGGCGATCGACCTGGAAGGCGGCAGCGGCCCTGCGGGCATCTACATCGACGAGGCGGACTGGAAGTACATCCGTCGTCGTGATGAGGTGGCTTCGGTGAAGGCTGTTGAAGTGGCGGAAGAGGCTGCCGAGTAAGGTGGTGTATCAGCGATAACGAAAAAGCCCCGCAGCGATGCGGGGCTTTTTTGTGCCTGCGATTCCAAGAGCGACATATCCCCCCGTAGCAGCACGGCTTGCCGGTGGGGCGTCCTCAAGATCGCTCCCGCGGGCAAGCCCGGCTGCTACGGGGAATGGGGCGTTCTCAGGAACTGCTCGCACCGCAGAATCGTAGCAGCACGGCTTGCCGGCGGGGCGCCCTAAAGAACACCCCAGCCGGTGGATCAGATCACGAAGACAGGTAGGACGAACGCGTCAGCCCCAAACGCAGCGCGTCCAGATACTGGGTACGCTCACGCGGCGAGATACGCGCGCTGGCCACCTTGTCGCGGTAGTGGGTCATCAGCTCTTCCGGCGACAGGTGCACGTAGCGCAGCATGTCTTCGATGGTGTCGTGGGTTTCGATACCGGCGTGGTAAACGCTGCCGTCCTGGTTCTGGTAGATGTTCACCGAGTCGGTGTCACCGAACAGGTTGTGCATGTCACCCAGAATCTCCTGGTACGCACCGACCAGGAACACGCCCAAGAGATAATCCTCGCCCTCGTTCAGCGCATGCACGGGCAGGCTGGTCTCGATGCTCTGCTCGTCGACGTACTGGTTGATCTTGCCGTCCGAATCGCAGGTCAGGTCCTGCAGCACCGCGCGGCGGTTCGGCTCTTCGTCCAGGCGATGCAGAGGGATGATCGGCAGTACCTGGTCGATCGCCCAGGTGTCCGGCAGGCTCTGGAACACCGAGAAGTTGCAGATGTACTTGTCGGCCAGTTTGTCGTTGAGCTCGTCCAGCACCTGACGGTGGGAACGCTGACGCGCCTTGAGCGAGTTGTGCAGGCGGCGGCACACCGCGAAATAGCACTGTTCGCCCAGCGCCTTCTGCGCCAGGGTCAGCTTGCCGTCCGAATACTGCGCGGCCAGGTCGCTCATGTAGTGCGTGGCGCGCCAGTAGGTTTCGGTGACCATCTCGATGTCGGTCGGGCCGAGCAAGTCGATCAGCCATTGCAGGGTCTCAGGCAGGCTTTCCTTGTCCTCAATCACCGGCACTTCGTCGTTATGGCGCTCCACGTCGGTGACCTGGATCACCAGCATGGCGTGGTGCGCGGTCAGCGAGCGGCCGCTCTCGGAGAAGATGTGCGGATGCGGCAGGCCCTGCGCGTCGCAGAACTCCTTGAGCATGCCGACCACGACACCGGCGTAGTCGTCCATGTCGTAGTTGATCGAGCTGGCGTTGCGCGAGTGGGTGCCGTCGTAGTCAACGCCCAGGCCGCCGCCGACGTCAATGTGATCGACCGGCAGGCCCAGATTGCGCAGCTCGCCGTAGTAACGAATCGCTTCTTTGAAGCCGTGCTGGTAGTCGGCCAGGTTGGCGATCTGCGAACCCATATGGAAGTGCAGCAGGCGAATGCCCTGATCCAGGCCGGCTTTGGTGAAGCGCTCGACCACCGACAGCAACTGCGCAGCCGACAGACCGAACTTGGATTTCTCACCACCGGTGTCAGCCCACTTGCTCGACGCCAGCGACGACAGGCGAACCCGCAGGCCCACTTGTGGCGCGACCTTGAGCTCGGCGGCTTCTTCGATCACCAGTTCGACTTCGGATTCTTTCTCGATGACGATGAAGACGTTGTGGCCCAGCTTCTGGCCCATCAAGGCCAGGCGAATGAACTCGCGGTCCTTGTAACCGTTGCAGACGATGGTGCCGCCCTTCGGCGCCAGCGCCAGCACGGCCATCAGCTCGGGCTTGGAACCGGCTTCAAGACCGATGGAGACGTTTTGCGTGGCGATGATGTTCTCGACCACCGCTTCCTGCTGGTTGACCTTGATCGGGTACAGCGCGGTGTACTTGCTCTGGTATTCCAGGCGCGCGATGTTGGCGTCGAACGCGCCGGTCAGCTGACGCACGCGGTCCTGCAGAATGTCGGGGAAGCGCACCAGCAATGGCAGGGAAAGGCCGCTCTTGCGCAGCTCTTCTACCTGCTCGTAAAGATCGATGGGCGAACTGCCTGGCCCGTTGGGGCGAACTTCAACACGGCCGGCTTCGTTGATTGCAAAATAACCAGCCCCCCAATGGCGAATCCCATAGACACTGCGGCTGTCCGCCACGGTCCATTGGCTGCCATCGTCTTTGCGTGTGCGTCGTACGGACATCGAAGTCCCCTATAAATAAAGTCATGAAGCCCAGGCCCTGACGGGCTTGGCGCAGTGTATAGAGTGCAAATGACGGTTTGGCACCGGCCAGCTGCGAGGGTATGGACCCACTGTGGGGTTATAGACCCAAGCCACCGACCAGAGTTTGTTTGGAACCTGGATGCCAGACCGACTGCTGAAACCGGGCAACGGCTGAAGGTAAAAAAGAGGCGACTCAGCCGCCGGACTTTTTAGCCTTGAAGCCCTGCTTGACCAGTTCCGCCAGCAGCGTCTCGACGTGATCGCCCTGAATCTCGATCACGCCGTCCTTGAGCGCGCCACCGGTGCCGCAACGACGTTTGAGCGTAGTCGCCAGTTCCTTGAGTGCGTCGGCAGGCAGCGGTACGCCGGTGATGGTGGTGACGGTCTTGCCGCCTCGGCCCTTGTTTTCGCGGCGCACACGGGCAATGCCGTCACCTTCGGGGATGACCGATTGCTTGCAGGTGCAGGCGTCGACGGGCTGACGGCATTCAGGGCAATGACGCCCGGCGTCGGTTGAAAATACCAGGCCACCGAGGGCGGCGAAGGATGCGGCTTTTTTGGCCACTGGCAATCCTCTTCTTGAGGACCAAAGTCAGGTCGACGCAAGCCGACCGCGAAGCCCCACTCAGGCAGGGGCAGCGCTACCGGGCCGCGAGGCGGTCCGGTTTGAAAGGTCGCGCAGTGTAACGGCAAAAAGCCTGGATGCTAAGTGCAAAAATGCGCCAATTTACGGGCGATTTGCGACGTCGCCCAGATAGCGTTTCAGCGCAGCCAGAGAGTCCGGGCAATAAGGCTTTTCAATGGTTTCGCGCAGCACCTGATCGATGCCGATGAAACGCGCTTCGAGCACCTCTTCAGGCTGCAGTTTCAGCGGCCCGTCCCAGACCGCCGAAAACACCGCGCACCACAGCCGGTTGTCGGGTTGATCGAAGAAAAACTGCTCGTGGGCGGTCAGTTCGACCCCGGCCACGCCCAACTCTTCCTCAAGTTCCCGGGCCGCCGACTCTGCGTAACTCTCGTCGGCCTGAACCATGCCGCCAGCGGCAACGTCCCAGTAGCCCGGGTAAATCGCCTTGCTCAGGGTGCGCCGATGCACGCACAGCTCGCCTGCGGAATTGAACAGCAGAATATAAGTGCCCCGCCCGATCAGCCCGCGCTCGCGCAATTCGGCGCGGGGCATCGAGCCCAGCAGTTGATCCTGGCGATCGACCCAGGCGATCTGCTCGGCGTCGGAAGCCGCGCGGTGCGCGACTTCGTTTTCAGAGACGGCCATCGATCAACCCTGCGACAGCAACTGACGCAGGTCGATGACAGCGGCGTTGGCCCGCGACAGGTAATTGGCCATGACCAGCGAGTGGTTGGCGAACACGCCGTACGGGCTGCCGTTGAGAATCACCGGGCTCCACATCGGCTCTTGCGAGGCCTCCAGCTCACGAATGATCTGACGCACGCTCACGGTAGCGTTCTTCTTGGCCAGCACGTCGGCGAAGTCGACTTCGATGGCGCGCAGCAGCAGGGAAAGCGCCCAGGCCTGGCCGCGTGCTTCATAGAACACGTTGTCGATCTGCATCCATGGGGTTTCGACGATTTCCTCGTCGACCTGCGGCACCTCGCCCGGCTTCACGGTCACGGTGGACTGCGCTTCAGTCTTCAGGGTGCTGTTGAGCTTGACCCGGCCAACGCTGGCCGAAAGGCGCTGCGACAACGAACCCAGGCGAGTACCGACGTCACCCAGCCAGTTGTTCAGGTTGTCGGCGCGGGTGTAGAACAGCGCGCCGCGCTGGTTCGGATCGGACAGACGCGCCTGATAGCGGCTCAACGCAGCAATACCGTCGCGGTACTGGGATTCGCTCGAGGGCAGGATCCAGCTCTTGTTGTCGAAGTTGAACAACGGCTCGGCGCGGCCCAGATCGCTGTCTTCAGCCGACTGGGACTGCGAGCGGGCGAAGTCCTTGCGCAGGGCGCGGGTCAGGTCACGTACCTGGACAAGCACGCCGTATTCCCAGCTCGGCATGTTGTCCATCCACAGGCCAGGCGGGAAGCGGTCGTTGGAAATGTAGCCGCCCGGCTTGTCGAGCAGGGTCGAGACCACGGTCTTGAGGGTTTCGACGGTGGTGTAACCGATCACCATCGGCTTGCCATCACGCTCGGCGGCCGCCTGAGCCTGTTGCTGAACCGGAAACAGGGCCGGCTCGCTGCTCCACCAGATGCCCAGCACGATGGTCACCAGCAGATAGATGCCCACCACTGCGCCCACCGCGCGGCTGAACACCAGACCGCCCCAGTACCCGCGAGGCGCCCGAGGTGCCTTGCCTACCGGCTTCTCGTCAACACGCTCGCCTGTACCCGCAGCGCCCGAGCGCTTCTTCCAATCCAGCATGGCCTTGTCCTTTCAATCACGGAATTCAGTGCTTAGGACCGCAACCTTACAGCAAGGTGCGTTTGGCAGGAACGCGGGGGAAGGTCCATTTGCGTAATCCATTGGTCCATGTGCGCCATCTCCACAATTGGCCATCAGGGAATCCCTGACTGGCTGGTCGCAATCCGGACCGCTGGCAGGGCAATGCGCCTGTCGCAAAAGATAGAAATTTGACGCAAAAAGCCATGAAAAAAATGACAACAAAATGACTTGCGGCGCACTTGCGCCATAAAAGTAGTGCTAGCATAGCGCCAGCATTTGCATCAGGGTTTCCCCGATAAGTAGTCAGGACATGACCGAGCCAGAAGATCCGAGCGCAGACCGCCTCAAACATCACTTCGCCCAGCGCGTCATCCATCAGGCACGACAGATCCTGGAGGTATGGCAGCGCTTGCAGCAAAGCGAGTGGTCGGTGGCGGACATGGAAGAACTGGTCGACGCCAACCAGCGCCTGCTGCGCTTTGCCGAACGCTTCGAGCAGGCCGACCACGCGCAACTGGCCCGCGGCATCAGCCGCTCGCTGGACGAAGTGCAGGCCAATCGCGGCCGCTTGAGCAGCGCCCTGATTACCGACCTCAACCGTTTGATGCAGCGCCTGTCGCGCACCGGCCTGCGCCATGGCGACCGGCTGGAGCACACCTCGCTGCCGCCCCTGCGTAAGCCCATCTACGTGATGCTGCAGGATCACGAACGCGGCGACCGGCTGGCCAAGCAGCTGGAGTTCTTCGGCCTGATCGCCCAATCGCTGAACAGCGTTCAGGCCTTTCACGCGACGTTGGCCGAGCGCCTGCCGGCGGCAGTGGTGATGGATGTGGATTTCGGTGGCATCGGCGAAGGCCTGAAGCTGGCGAGCAAGATGCAGGAAGGCCTGGAGCAGAAGTTGCCGCTGCTGTTCTTCAGCCATCATGAAACCGACACGCCAACGCGCCTGGCCGCCGTGCGCGCCGGTGGCGAGGAATTCCTGACCGGCACGCTGGAAGCGTCGAGCCTCCTGGAAAAGATTGAAATCCTGACCCGGGTGGCGCAGTACGAGCCTTATAAAGTGCTGATCATCGACGACTCCCGCGCCCAGGCCACGCACACCGAACGCCTGCTCAACAGCGCCGGGATCGTCACACGCACGCTGTTCGATCCGATCAAGACCATGGCCGAACTCGCCGAATTCCAGCCCGACCTGATCATCCTCGACATGTACATGCCCGGCTGCACCGGCACGGAACTGGCCAAAGTGATCCGCCACAACGACCGTTACGTCAGCGTGCCGATCATTTACCTCTCTGCCGAGGACGACCTGGATAAACAGCTCGACGCGATGAGCGAAGGCGGCGACGACTTCCTCACCAAGCCGATCAAGCCACGGCACCTGATCACCACCGTGCGCAACCGCGCTGCCCGCGCGCGCAACCTCAAGGCGCGCATGGTGCGCGACAGCCTCACCGGGCTGTACAACCACACCCACATCCTGCAATTGCTCGAAGACTGCAGCTTCCGCGCCCGCCGCGAGAACAAGCCGCTGAGCTTCGTGATGCTCGACATCGACCACTTCAAGAAGGTCAACGACACCCACGGCCACCCCATGGGCGACCGGGTGATCAAAAGCCTGGCGCTGTTCCTCAAGCAACGCCTGCGCAAGACCGACTACATCGGCCGTTACGGCGGCGAAGAGTTCGCGGTGGTCATGCCCGACACCGACCTTGCGGCGGCCCACAGCGTGCTGGACGAAATCCGCCGACGCTTCGCCGAAATCCATTACCCGGCGCAACCTGCCGACCTGTTCTGCACCTTCAGCGCCGGCGTGGTGGAATTGCGCGACAACGACGACGCGCTGCTGCTGGCCGCGCAGGCGGACGACGCGCTGTACCGGGCCAAGAAGGCCGGGCGCAATCAGGTGCATTCGGCGCGGGATCACGCCGTGCACAACCACCCCGCCCCCGAACTCACCCCGTAGCAGCAGGGCTTGCCCGCGGGTTGGCCCTTGAGATCGCTCCCGCCGGCAAGCCGTGCTGCTACGAATGGCGTTCCCATGCGATGTGTCGCGGGGTCCGTTATGATGCGCGCATCCTTGTACTGCGAGACCGCCATGCGCCGCCTGCTTTGTCTGATACTGCTGACCCTTGCCCTGCCCGCCTTCAGCGCGAGCATTCTGGACAATCGGCCTGCCACAGGCTTGGGCAATTCGTCGCTGAGCGCCTCTAGCATCGACAACAGCAAGGACTTCCTGCCTGTTCGCCAGGCCTTCCAGCTGAACCTGATCGACACCTCGCCCGAGGCGATCAAGCTGCAGTTCGTCGCCACTGAAGGCTATTACCTGTACCGCCATCGCTTTGCCTTTCGCACCGAGCCTGCCGACATTGGCCTGGGCGCGGCGCAACTGCCGGACGGGAAAAAGAAACACGACGAGTATTTCGGCGACGTCGAGGTCTACCACGGCATTCTCGACGTCACCCTGCCACGCAAGGCCGGTGACAATCGCCCGTTCACGCTGGTGGTGACCTATCAGGGCTGTGCCGACAAAGGCCTGTGTTACCCGCCCGAGACAGAGCGCCTGAAGATCGGTGACGACGAGGCCGCAGCCGAAATCGCCCCAGCAGCAGGAACGACGTCAACGACCAAGGCCGCCTTCAGCTGGAAGCAACTGGCCCTGTTCTTTCTCGCTGGCATCGGCCTGACCTTCACCCCCTGCGTGCTGCCGATGTTGCCGATCCTCTCGGGTGTGGTGCTGCGCGGACAGGTCGGCGGCATGCGCGGCTTTTCGCTTTCACTGGCTTATGTGCTGCCGATGGCCATCTGTTTTGCCCTGCTCGGCGCGCTGATGGGCCTGTTCGGCGCCAGTCTGAATTTGCAGGCGCGGCTGCAATCGGCCTGGGTGCTGGTGCCGTTCGCACTGTTCTTCGTGGTGTTCGCCATTGCCATGTTCGGCGCGTTCGAGCTGCGCCTGCCCCGAGCACTCAACGACCGCCTCGAACGCATCGCGGGCAACACCCAGGGCGGCTCGCTGTGGGGCGCTGCAGTGCTGGGCGCCGTATCCAGCCTAGTGGTCTCCCCTTGCGTCTCGGCGCCACTGGCCGGCGCCCTCCTCTATATAAGCGCCAGCGGCGATGCCCTGGGCGGCGCACTCAAGCTGTTCGCCCTGGGGCTGGGCATGGGCGCGCCACTGGTGCTGGTCGCCACCGGCGGCGCGGCATGGCTGCCGAAAAGCGGCCCGTGGCTGGTGACGGTGAAGAACATCATAGGCGTTCTGCTGCTGGGCCTGGCCATCGGCCTGCTGAGCCGGGTCATCCCTGAGCCGCTGACGCTGATGCTGATCGGCGCGCTCAGTGCAGGCGTCGCGCTGTTTCTCGGGGCGCTGGAGTTCGTCGAGAAGTCCACCCGCGGCCGCCTGAATCAACTGCTCGGAATTCTGCTGTTGGTCTACGCTCTCTGCTGTTGGTTTGGGGCCTTGGGCGGGCAAGGCGATCCGCTGCAGCCACTGGGGCAATCGCAAGACACTCGAATGGCTACACAAGGCAACGGCAATCCAGCGTCTGAATGGCAAACCGTGACCGACGCCCGTGAACTGGACCGGATCCTCGAAACATCGAAAAACGCCGGAAAACCGGTCCTCGTCGACTGGTATGCCGACTGGTGCATCAGCTGCAAGGTGATCGAGCATCAAGTGCTGCCCGATCCGAAAATTGTCAGCCAACTCAAGGGGTTCCGTCTGATTCGTTTCGACATGACGGCCAGCGGCTCCGAACAGCGCGCCTTGCTCGATCGCTACAAATTGTTCGGCCCGCCGGCGCTGCTGTTTTTCGGAAAAGACGGGAACGAGCTGACAAATGCGCGAGTTGTCGGCGAAATCGACGTCGAAGGTTTCTCTGAGCACCTAACTAGAGCAAATGACCAAATTTAGCCCTTTAGTCACAAACTTTGCGCGAACATCGGTCATCGTGCTGAACATTGCCGATATCTGCGGCGCTAACTGGACAGTCCATTGACCTTTGCGGCATAGTCGCTGCGCATCAACGACTCATACCCTCGTATGAGTGTCGACACAGCACACAACAAGGGACACACGATGGCGACTTTTCTGGTTCTTCACGGACCTAACCTGAACCTGCTGGGCACCCGCGAACCGGGCATCTACGGCGCGGTCACGTTGGCCGATATCAACCAGGACCTGGAAAAGCGTGCGCGCGAAGCCGGCCACCATCTGATGTATCTGCAAAGCAATGCCGAGTACGAACTGATCGACCGCATCCATGCCGCGCGCGACGAAGGCGTGGACTTCATTCTGATCAATCCGGCCGCTTTCACGCATACAAGTGTCGCAATACGTGACGCGTTGCTGGGAGTGAGCATCCCATTCATCGAAGTGCACCTCTCGAACGTGCACAAACGCGAACCTTTCCGCCATCACTCCTACTTTTCAGATGTCGCCGTAGGAGTGATCTGCGGCCTTGGCGCCAGCGGATACCGACTGGCCCTGGAGGCTGCCCTGGAACAACTGGCCACCCGTTCGAAGGCATGACCGGCGCAGTTTCGCACTGAGCCACACACAGCCCGAACCGGCTACCCCATACCCCTGACCGTCCCCTGGGAGTTGATGATTAATGGATATCCGTAAAGTCAAGAAACTGATCGAACTGCTGGAAGAGTCCGGCATCGACGAGCTGGAAATCAAGGAAGGCGAAGAGTCCGTACGTATCAGCCGCCACAGCAAGGCTCCAGCTCAACAGTTCTACGCGCCAGCCCCGGCTGCCGCGCCTGTCGCAGCCCCTGCTGCCGCCCCGGTTGCCGCTGCTGCACCTGCCGCCGCCGAAGCCGCCGCACCAAAACTCAACGGCACCGTCGCCCGTTCGCCAATGGTCGGTACGTTCTACCGCAAGGCGTCCCCGACTTCCCCTGCGTTCGTCGAAGTCGGCCAGACCGTCAAGAAAGGCGACACGCTGTGCATCGTTGAAGCGATGAAAATGATGAACCACATCGAAGCTGAAACCAGCGGTGTGATCGAATCCATCCTCGTTGAAGATGGCCAGCCGGTTGAATTCGACCAGCCGCTGTTCACCATCGTTTGAACCGCGAGGAGCCAATGATGTTGAAACCTGCGAAACTGGAAAAAGTCCTGATCGCCAACCGCGGTGAAATCGCTCTGCGAATCCTGCGTGCTTGCAAGGAACTGGACATCAAGACTGTCGCCGTCTACTCCAAGGCCGACAAAGAACTGATGCACCTGGGCCTGGCCGACGAATCCGTTTGCATTGGTCCGGCATCGGCTGCGCAGTCCTACCTGCATATCCCGGCGATCATCGCCGCTGCGGAAGTCACCGGCGCCACCGCCATTCACCCTGGCTACGGCTTCCTGGCGGAAAACGCCGACTTCGCCGAACAGGTCGAGAAATCCGGCTTCGCCTTCATCGGCCCGAACGCCGAGACCATTCGCCTGATGGGCGACAAGGTGTCGGCCAAGGACGCCATGATCAAGGCGGGCGTGCCGACCGTTCCAGGTTCTGACGGCCCGCTGCCTGAAGACGAAGAAGAAGCCCTGCGTATCGGCCGTGCGGTCGGTTATCCGGTGATCATCAAGGCCGCCGGCGGCGGCGGTGGTCGCGGCATGCGCGTGGTTCACAAGGAAGAAGACCTGATCGCGTCGGCCAAGCTGACCCGTTCGGAAGCCGGTGCGGCCTTCGGCAACCCGATGGTCTACCTGGAGAAGTTCCTGACCAACCCACGTCACGTGGAAGTTCAGGTGCTGTCCGACGGCCAGGGCCAGGCGATCCACCTGGGCGACCGTGACTGCTCGCTGCAACGCCGCCACCAGAAGGTGCTTGAAGAAGCGCCGGCTCCAGGCATCGATGAAAAGGCTCGCCAGGAAGTACTGGCCCGCTGCGTCAAGGCGTGCATCGATATCGGTTACCGCGGTGCCGGTACCTTCGAATTCCTGTACGAAAACGGCGCGTTCTATTTCATCGAAATGAACACCCGCGTCCAGGTCGAGCACCCGGTTTCGGAAATGGTCACCGGTATCGACATCGTCAAGGAGATGCTGAGCATCGCCGCTGGCAACAAGCTGTCGTTCACTCAGGATGACGTGAAGATTCACGGTCACGCGCTGGAATGCCGTATCAACGCCGAAGACCCGAAAACCTTCATGCCGAGCCCTGGCACGGTCAAGCATTTCCACGCACCAGGCGGCAACGGCGTTCGCGTCGATTCGCACCTGTACAGTGGCTATGCCGTTCCGCCGAACTACGACTCGCTGATCGGCAAGCTGATCACCTGGGGCGCTACCCGTGACGAAGCCATGGCTCGCATGCGCAACGCCCTGGACGAAATCGTGGTCGACGGCATCAAGACCAACATCCCGCTGCACCGTGAACTGACCCGCGACCCTGGCTTCTGCAAGGGCGGCGTCAACATTCACTACCTGGAACACAAACTGGCCGGTGAGAAACACTGATCCGTCAGTCAATGTTGCAGACCAACAGAGCCGCTTTCGAGCGGCTTTGTTGTTTCTGGCCGAACCCCGTAAACTTGCCGGTCTTTCGCGGCATTTGCGCCGCCTGTCATTTTTTCATTCGAAGGTAATCCGCCATGCCTTGGCTGCAAGTCCGTCTCGCCATCAGCCCAGAACAAGCCGAAACCTACGAAGACGCGCTGCTTGAAGTCGGTGCCGTGTCCGTGACGTTCATGGACGCTGAAGACCAGCCCATCTTCGAGCCCGAGCTCAACACCACGCCGCTGTGGACTCACACCCACCTGCTGGCCCTGTTCGAAGCCGACACCGACGCCGACATGGCCCTCAATCACCTGAAACTGCTGACCGGCGCAGAGCTGCCTGAACACAGCCACGAGGTGATCGAGGACCAGGACTGGGAACGCAGCTGGATGGACGGCTTCCAGCCGATGCGTTTCGGCCAGCGCCTGTGGATCGTGCCGAGCTGGCATGCCGCCCCCGAACCTGACGCGGTCAACCTGCTGCTCGATCCGGGTCTGGCGTTCGGCACCGGCACTCACCCGACCACCGCCCTGTGCCTGGAGTGGCTCGACGGCCAGGACCTGTCCGGCGCCAACGTGCTGGATTTCGGCTGCGGCTCGGGCATCCTGGCCATCGCCGCACTGCTGCTGGGCGCCGAACACGCCGTCGGCACCGATATCGATGTGCAGGCGCTGGAAGCCTCCCGCGACAACGCCGGGCGCAACAACGTCCCTGCCGAGAAATTCCCGCTGTACTTGCCTGAAGACCTGCCCAAGCAGCCAGCCGACGTATTGGTGGCTAATATTCTGGCAGGACCACTGGTTTCGCTGGCACCCCAGCTGGCAAGTCTGGTCAAACCCGGTGGACGCCTGGCGTTGTCCGGCATTCTTGCCGAGCAAGGCGATGAAGTGGCAGCGGCCTACGCCGACACATTCGACCTGGACCCGATCGCCAATCGCGACGGCTGGGTACGCATTACCGGCCGTCGTCGCTGACACTCCCCAGACACTCAGGCGCTTTCATCTCCGGATACCCGCATGACCGACAGTTTCGTCACCCAGTGCCCTCACTGCCAGACCAGCTTCCGCGTCAGCCACGCTCAACTGAGCGTGGCCCGTGGCATGGTGCGTTGCGGCTCCTGCCTGCAAGTGTTCAATGCCGCCAAGCAACTGCTGGAACAGCGCGCCGAAGAAATCGCTGCACAGCTGCCTGAAGCCGCGCCAAAGCCGGTCGAGCCTGTTGTTGCACCTGTCGAAGTGCCCGCACCGCAGCCCCAAGCGGCATTGCCGGTGCAGGCGCCAGTGCCAGTGCCGGTCAGGCAGGAGACATCCCCGGTCGACCTCGACAGCCTCGACCTGGATGATCTGGACGTCGAACTGGCGCGCCTGGAGCAACGCGAGATTCAGCTGCCCGAGTCTTTTGGCCGCGCTGGCCGGGGTGCGAGCCGCGAGCATGAGCACGATGAAGTCGAGTCTTTCAGCGCCAGCCGCGATGAACCGCAGATCGCCACCGAGAAGTGGGACCACGGCCCGAGCCACGATGACATCAGCCAGCTGCCCGAACTGCGCGCCGAAGTCATCGACGAACGGGACGAGCCCGCGCTGCTGACCGAAACCGCCGAACCGGAAGACATCGACCATGACGATGATCCGCGCACGGAGCCTTCACTGTCGCTGACGCCGGTGGATCTGGAAGACGAACCGGCCCACGGCCAACGCCTGAACGCCGACGCGCGGGATGACGACGAACACCACGAACCCCATGACGACGCGCATCGCGGCGAGCGGTTTTCCGCGCTTGATGGCGAAGACGATCGTCACGCCCACAAACGCGATGAACTGGACGATGAAGACGACGATGATCGCCGGCACAATCGCGGCAAGCGTGCCCGCAGCGAACCCGCCCTGCGCGATCAGGCCCTGCATGACCTGATGGACGACCCGCTGCAGCTGTCCTGGCAGAAACCCAAGCCTCGCTGGGGCCGGCGCATGCTGTGGCTGCTGTTGGTGCTGATCGCCCTGGGCGCGCTGGTCGGGCAATACGTCTGGTATCACTTCGACGAACTGGCGCGCCAGGATCAGTACCGGCCCTGGTTCCAGGAGCTGTGCCCGCAGGTCGGCTGCAAGGTGCCATCGCGGGTCGATATCAAACTGCTCAAGAGCAGCAATCTGGTGGTGCGCACCCATCCTGAGTTCCAGGGCGCGCTGGTGGTGGACGCGATCATCTACAACCGTGCTTCATTCTCCCAGCCGTTCCCGCTGCTGGAGCTGCGTTTCGCCGATACCAATGGTCAGCTCATTGCCAGTCGTCGGTTCAAGCCCGGCGAATATCTCTCGGGAGAACTGGCCGGAAAGGACGAAATGCCGCCCCAGACGCCCATTCACATCGCGCTGGACATTCTGGACCCCGGTCCCAAGGCGGTGAATTACAGTTTGAGTTTTCGCTCGCCGGAGTAAACTCCACAGACAGGCAAGCTGAATGGCCCGCGCCGCAGACGCACTGAAAGGCGGCGCAGGGCAGTCGAAAATTCGACGACAGTTTAATGACAGCGCGAACCCGAACCGAACCGTTCGCGATAAGAAAGCAACTGTTCAGATTTTATCCAATTCAGCCTTTATCCGGTCATCGAGAGCGGGTATCATGCCCACCCTTTTTCATACTCCGGGTCCCGTCTGAAAAGCGCCATGCCGAATGCGGCCGCACTTTTCGGACCCGACCTCGTGATACGGCCCCACAACAGGTCACCCTATGTCGGCGGTACGCATCGGCCCATATACATTGCAGAACGGCTTGATCCTCGCCCCCATGGCGGGCGTCACCGACCAGCCTTTCCGCCAGCTGTGCCGCCAACTCGGCGCCGGCCTGGTGGTGTCGGAAATGGTCACCAGTGACATGAGCCTGTGGAACAGCCGCAAATCGCGGCTGCGCATGATCCACGAAGGTGATCCCGAGCCGCGCTCGGTACAGATCGCCGGTGGCGATCCGCAGATGCTTGCGGATGCAGCACGTGCCAACGTCGAACTTGGCGCGCAGATCATCGACATCAACATGGGCTGCCCGGCCAAGAAGGTCTGCAACAAGGCCGCAGGGTCGGCACTGTTGAAAGATGAGCAGTTGGTGACCGAAATCCTGCACGCGGTGGTCGCGGCAGTCGAGGTACCGGTCACCCTGAAGATTCGCACCGGCTGGGACCGCGCGAACAAGAATGGTCTGACCGTCGCCCGGATCGCCGAACAAGCCGGCATCCAGGCACTGGCGGTTCACGGACGGACCCGTGCGGACCTCTACACCGGTGAAGCCGAGTACGACACCATCGCCGCGATCAAGCAAGCGGTGTCGATCCCGGTGTTCGCCAATGGCGACATCGTTTCACCCGAGAAAGCCCGGCATGTGCTCGACGCAACCGGTGCCGACGGGCTGTTGATTGGCCGGGCCGCCCAGGGGCGCCCATGGATTTTTCGCGAGATAGAGCACTACCTGCGCACCGGGGAAAAACTCCCTGCGCTGGATCTGCATGAAGTGGAACGCATTCTGCTAGAGCATCTGGCAGCACTTCATACGTTCTATGGCGACGTGATGGGCGTGCGAATCGCCCGCAAGCACGTCGGCTGGTATCTCGCAACCTTGCCGGGCGCCAGGGAGTTTCGCGCCCTTTTCAATCGTTTGGAAGATACGCAAGCACAGTGCGCCAACGTTCGGGAATTCTTTGCCGAACGCATAAAAAGCCCGCAGTCAGGGAACGAACAAGAGGTGGCCGCATGACGATGATGACAGAGACTTTAGTGAGTGGAACAACACCCGTGAGCGACAACGTCAATTTGAAACAGCACCTCAACACGCCGAGCGAAGAGGGTCAGACCCTGCGCGGAAGCGTCGAAAAGGCGCTGCACAATTATTTCGCTCACCTTGAAGGTGCTGCCGTCACCGACGTCTACAACCTGGTGCTCTCGGAAGTCGAAGCCCCCTTGCTCGAGTGCGTGATGAACTACGTCAAGGGCAACCAGACCAAGGCCTCCGAGCTGCTGGGCCTGAACCGTGGCACCTTGCGCAAGAAACTCAAGCAGTACGACCTGCTGTAAGCATCCAAAACACTAAAAGCGACCTCATTCCCTGCGGTCGTTTTTTTTGCTGAATTGATAATGGAAGTTGAGATGACCGACCAGACTACCCGCCTGCCGATCCGCCGCGCCTTGATCAGCGTTTCCGACAAGACCGGCATCCTTGAATTCGCCCGTGAACTCGAAGCCCTGGGCGTCGAGATCCTGTCCACCGGCGGCACCTTCAAGCTGCTCAAGGACAACGGCGTTGCAGCGGTGGAAGTCGCGGATTACACCGGCTTCGCTGAAATGATGGACGGCCGGGTCAAGACCCTGCACCCGAAAATCCACGGCGGCATCCTGGGCCGTCGCGGCACCGACGACGCCATCATGGCCGAGCACGGCATCAAGCCGATCGACCTGGTGGCGGTGAACCTCTACCCATTCGAAGCTACGGTTTCCAAGCCTGGCTGTGACCTGCCGACCGCCATTGAAAACATCGACATCGGCGGCCCGACCATGGTCCGTTCGGCGGCGAAAAACCATAAAGACGTGGCCATCGTGGTCAACGCCAGTGACTATGGCCAGGTGCTGGAAAGCCTCAAGGCCGGCGGCCTGACCTACGCCCAGCGCTTCGACCTGATGCTCAAGGCGTTCGAGCACACCGCCGCCTACGACGGCATGATCGCCAACTACCTGGGCAGCGTCGACCAGAGCGCCGACACCCTGTCCACCGAAGGCCGCAGCGAGTTCCCGCGCACCTTCAACACCCAGTTCATCAAGGCGCAGGAAATGCGCTACGGCGAGAACCCGCACCAGAGCGCGGCGTTCTACGTTGAAGCCAAGCCGGCCGAAGTGGGCATCGCTACCGCGACCCAGCTGCAAGGCAAGGAACTGTCCTACAACAACGTGGCCGACACCGACGCCGCGCTGGAATGCGTCAAGAGCTTCACCAAACCGGCCTGCGTCATCGTCAAGCACGCCAACCCGTGCGGCGTGGCGGTCAGCCCGGACGCCGAAGGCGGCATCCGTCAGGCCTACGAGCTGGCCTACGCCACCGACAGCGAGTCGGCCTTCGGCGGCATCATCGCCTTCAACCGCGAGCTGGACGCTGAAACCGCAAAAGCCATCGTCGACCGTCAGTTCGTCGAAGTGATCATCGCCCCGAGCGTCAGCGCCGAAGCGGCGGCCGTTGTCGCCGCCAAGGCCAACGTACGCCTGCTGACCAGCGGCCAATGGGCTGCCGACCGTGCACCGGCCTGGGACTACAAGCGCGTCAACGGCGGCCTGCTGGTGCAGAGCCGTGACAACGGCATGATCAGCGCCGACGACCTGAAAGTGGTGACCAAGCGCGCGCCGACCGAGCAGGAAATCAACGACCTGATCTTCGCCTGGAAAGTGGCCAAATACGTCAAGTCCAACGCCATCGTCTACGCCAAGAACCGCCAGACCATCGGTGTCGGCGCCGGCCAGATGAGCCGCGTGAACTCCGCGCGCATCGCCGCGATCAAAGCCGAGCACGCTGGCCTGCAGGTCGCGGGCTCGGTCATGGCATCGGATGCGTTCTTCCCGTTCCGCGACGGCCTGGACAATGCGGCCAAGGTCGGCATCACTGCGGTGATCCAGCCGGGCGGTTCGATGCGCGATGCGGAAGTCATTGCTGCCGCCGACGAAGCGGGCATTGCAATGGTGTTCACCGGCATGCGCCATTTCCGTCACTGATACATCGATCAACTGTGGGAGCGAGCTTGCTCGCGAATGCAATCTGCCAGAGACATTGATGTCGACTGACACACCGCTTTCGCGAGCAAGCTCGCTCCCACAGGGTTGGTACGCGACGCACACATCGTCGACTTGCCAGCGACACCCACAGAATCAGCGTCATCGAGGTTTTTGAAATGAATGTTTTGATCATCGGCAGCGGTGGCCGTGAACACGCGCTGGCCTGGAAGGTCGCGCAGGATGCCCGCGTGCAGAAGGTCTTCGTCGCGCCCGGCAACGCCGGTACCGCCATCGAAGCCAAATGCGAGAACGTCGCCATCGACGTCACCGCGCTGGAGCAACTGGCCGACTTCGCCGAGAAGAACGTTGCGCTGACCATCGTCGGTCCGGAAGTGCCGCTGGTGGCCGGTGTCGTCGACCTGTTCCGCGCCCGTGGCCTGGACTGCTTCGGTCCGACCAAGGGCGCCGCTCAGCTGGAAGGCTCCAAGGCCTTCACCAAGGATTTCCTGGCGCGTCACAAGATCCCGACCGCCGAGTACCAGAACTTCACCGAAATCGAGCCGGCGCTGGCCTACCTGCGCGAAAAAGGCGCACCGATCGTGATCAAGGCCGATGGCCTGGCCGCCGGTAAAGGCGTGATCGTCGCCATGACCCTGGCGGAAGCCGAAGACGCCGTGCGCGACATGCTGGCGGGCAACGCCTTCGGCGACGCCGGTTCGCGCGTGGTCATCGAGGAATTCCTCGACGGCGAAGAAGCGAGCTTCATCGTCATGGTCGACGGCAAGAACGTCCTGCCGATGGCCACCAGCCAGGACCACAAGCGCGTCGGCGACGGCGACAGCGGCCCGAACACCGGCGGCATGGGCGCCTACTCCCCGGCTCCGGTCGTGACCGCCGAAGTGCACCAGCGCGTGATGGATCAGGTGATCTGGCCGACCGTCCGAGGCATGGCCGAGGAAGGCAACGTTTATACCGGTTTCCTCTATGCTGGTCTGATGATCGACAAGGCTGGCAACCCGAAGGTCATCGAGTTCAACTGCCGTTTCGGCGATCCGGAAACCCAGCCGGTCATGCTGCGTCTGCAATCGAGCCTGGTGTTGCTGGTCGAGGCGGCAATGGCGCAAGCTCTGGACAAGGTGGAAGCGCAGTGGGATCCGCGTCCAAGTCTGGGCATCGTGCTGGCCGCTGGCGGTTACCCTGGCGATTACGCCAAGGGCGCGGCGATCAACGGCCTGGACGCGGCAGCGGGTCTGCCGGGCAAGGTGTTCCACGCAGGTACCGCGCTCAAGGATGGCCAGGTGGTCACCTCCGGCGGTCGTGTCCTGTGTGCGACCGCGCTGGGTGACAGCGTAGGTGACGCGCAGAAGCACGCTTACGAACTGGCTGCAAAGATTGACTGGCAAGGTTGTTTCTACCGCAAGGACATTGGCTACCGTGCCATTGCCCGGGAACGCGGCGAACATCTGGAGTAAGTCCGGGTCGGGCAGTTTTCCCTTTTGGGACAGCTGCCCGGTTTTCCTGTGCCGCCCCAGAGTAAACTGGCTACATTCACGAAGGGATTTCGCCGTGCGCTGGCTCAGGATTGCCACTTGTTTGATCATCGCGATGATGACACTGCTCTGTGTACCCACGGCAACGGCCGAGGTCACTGCAGGCTGGTCGACCCTTGTCGACGATCAGGCCAATCTGCAGCTCAGCGACATCCGCTCCCCCCATTACGAATCCCAATTCAGCCCGGTCGAACTCGATCAGGTTCGCGCCACCAGCCGCGACTCCGCGCTGTGGCTGCACTATCGCCTCGCCCCCACCGACCATGAACAACTGGTGCGCATCTTCGCCCCGGACCTGGCCACGGTGGACATGTACGTGCTGGACGGCGAAAACCTCGTCGACCATTCGCGTACTGGCAACAAGATCCGGCGCGACGCTCAACCGTTGCCCTCCATCGACTTTCTCCTGCCAGTGCCGCAAAGCGACCGGCCGCTGGACCTCTACCTGCGGCTGAAATCCGAGCAGGAGCTGCGCCCCAATATCTCCCTGGACGCGGCCGTGGACATCGCCGCCGACGAGCGTCGCCCGCTGCTGCTGGGGCTGTTCTTCGGCTCGCTGATCATGCTGATCGTGCAGAACATCACCCGCTACGCCCAGTCGCGCTCGGTCAGTAGCCTGTGGCTGGCGGCCTGCGAGGCGTTCCTGGGGCTCAGCGCACTGTTGCTGCTCAACCTGCAGGCGCCCTGGCTGTCGCGCTGGCATCTGGCGCAGACCCCGAGCGCCCACATCGCGCTGCTGTTCGCTGCGGCCACGGGGCTGATCTACACCTATTGTTTCTTCATTCAGCGCGGCGTCGAGTCGCTCAACCGGATGCTGATGAGCGTGCTGCTGGTGGTCGGCTTCGGCGGCCTGCTGGTGCTGTTCGTCAACACCCTGCCGCTGAACATCCTGACCTTTTTGCTGGTGGCGCTGACCACCCTGACCATCACCCTCGTCTCGATCTATCACCTGCAAAAAGGCTACGCCCCGGCGCGGCCGTTCGTCATCGCCATGATCGTCTTCAACCTGGGCAATCTGGTGATCCTGCCGGCCATGCTGTGGCTGACCACCATTCCCGCGCAGACCCTGATCATCGCGGTGATGGGCATGTTCTGCCTGTGCGGGCTGCTGATGAGCATCGCCCTGAGCGAACGTCATCGCAGCATCACCGAAGACAACTTCAGCATCAGCCGCGAGCTGGCCGCCAGCACCGCCGAGATCAACGCCAAGGCGGAGTTTCTGGCCAAGATCAGCCACGAAATCCGCACGCCCATGAACGGCGTGCTGGGCATGACCGAACTGCTGCTGGGCACGCCGCTGTCGGTCAAGCAGCGCGATTACGTGCAGACCATCCACAGCGCGGGCAACGAACTGCTGACGCTGATCAACGAGATCCTCGACATCACCAAGCTCGAATCCGGGCAGATCGAACTGGATGACGTGCAGTTCGACCTCAACGCGATGATCGAAGACTGCCTGAACATCTTTCGCGCCAAGGCCGAGCAGCAGAGTGTCGAGCTGATCAGTTTCATTCAGCCGCAAGTGCCACGGGTGATCAGCGGTGACCCGACGCGCCTGCGCCAGACCCTGCTGAGCCTGCTGGAAAACGCTCTGAAGAAAACCGACGAGGGCGAGATTCTGCTGGTCGTGGCGCTCGACTCCCGGGGCGGCAAGCCGCGGCTGCGCATCGCGGTGCAGGACAGCGGCATGCCGTTGACCCCCAAAGAGCGCGATGCGCTGCTGCACGCCGAGCTGCACAGCAAGAATTTCCTGGCCGCCAGCAAGGTCGGCGGCCACCTGGGGCTGGTGATCGCCCGGCAGTTGATCCTGCTGATGAACGGCGAATTCGGCATCCAGAGCGGCAGCAACCAGGGCAGCACGCTATGGATGAGCCTGCCGCTGGACCCCGAGCGTCTGGAACAGCCGCCGTCTGATCTGGACAGCCCGCTCAAGGGCGCGCGGGTGCTGGTGGTCGACGACAACGACACCTGCCGCAAGGTGCTGGTGCAGCAATGCAGCGCCTGGGGCCTGAACGTCAGCGCCGTGCCGTCGGGCAAGGAGGCGCTGGCGCTGCTGCGGACCAAGGCGCACCTGCGCGACTACTTCGACATCGTTCTGCTGGACCAGAACATGCCCGGCATGACCGGCATGCAGCTCGCGGCCAAGATCAAGGAAGACCCGAGCCTGAACCACGACATCCTGTTGATCATGCTCACCGGCATCAGTAACGCGCCGAGCAAGGTCATCGCGCGCAACGCCGGGGTCAAGCGTATCCTCGCCAAGCCGGTGGCCGGTTACACCCTGAAAACCACCCTGGCCGATGAGCTGAATCAGCGCAACAAGGGCCAGGCGACATTCCCGCCCGCACCGAACGTGCTGCCGGAAATCGACGTGCCCAGCGACTTCCGCATTCTGGTGGCCGAGGACAACAGCATTTCCACCAAGGTGATCCGCGGCATGCTCGGCAAGCTCAACCTGCAGCCCGACACCGCCAGCAACGGCGAGGAAGCCCTGCGCGCCATGAAGGCCCAGCGCTATGACCTGGTGTTGATGGACTGCGAAATGCCGATCCTCGATGGTTTCTCGGCCACCCAGCAATTGCGCGCCTGGGAAATGGGTAACCAGCGGCTGCGTACCCCAGTCGTGGCCCTGACCGCGCACATCCTGGCCGAGCACAAGGATCGCGCCCGTCAGTCTGGCATGGACGGGCACATGTCCAAGCCGGTCGAGCTGTCACAACTGCGCGAACTGGTCGAATACTGGGTCGAGCAGCGCGCCCGGCAACAGGCGGGAGACACCCCCGGTGATCAGGAACGCTACGGACAAAACTGACCCCGCTCTCCTGCGCGGCGCCTGATAGACTGGCCCCCTTCCGAGTCTGCCGCCAAGAGCCGATACCATGCTGCATGTGCTGTTCAGCGTTTACCTGAAGATGCTGGTGCTCTACAGCCCGTTCTTCGTCCTGTCCTGTTTCATCAGCCTGAGCCGCGGCTATTCGCGCAAGGAACGCCGCTACCTGGCGTGGAAGATCGCATTCGCGACCCTGGTTTCCAGCGTGCTGCTGTACCTGTTCGGGCGGGTGATTTTCGGCGTGTTCGGCATCACCGCCGACGCCTTTCGCATCGGCGCCGGCAGCGTGCTGTTCATTTCGGCGCTGGGCATGGCCCAGGGAAAATCCGGCGTGCAGACCGACAACGTGCAGCAGGACGTGGCCATCGTCCCGCTGACCATCCCGATCACCGTCGGCCCCGGTACCATCGGCGCCCTGCTGGTCATGGGCGTGAGCCAGCCGCACTGGGACGACAAGCTCACCGCCATCGTCAGCATCGCCCTGGCCAGCTTCACCGTCGGCGTTGTGTTGTACCTGTCCAACAGCATCGAGCGGCTGCTGGGCGACCAGGGCTTGCAGATCGTCAGCCGGTTGATGGGGCTGTTCGTCTGCGCGCTTGCGGCGCAGATCATCTTTACCGGGATCAAGGGGTATCTGGTGCCCTGAGCGGACGCCCCTCAAAGTTCGAATGACCGGATTGCACCTTGCGCAGCGTCACCCAGTTCCCGCCGGATTCTTTCGCGATGCGGTGCGTACGCGTCGCGATCGAAGCGGTAAACCGCACCGCTGATGCGCAGCACCATGTCCCGAGATGTCTGGGTCCAGAATTCATAATCACGCACATCGGCATAGCCGGTGAGCTGGATACCGCAAACCACGACAGATACCTGCCCGTATCGCCCGGTCTGACAAGGCACTACTTGGAAGCGGGCCAGATCGCTCCGACCACTGCCATTGGTAAAAAAACGATCAGCCTGCCCTCGAAGCTGCATGGCCTCCAACGACGCGATGGCCTGTCTGGCAAGCGCCTCGGACGCGGTCTGGCGGGTAACGTCGAAAGTGATGGACTTGAGTTCCGGGGCGCTGTTGATCACCGTGGGTTGAGGGTGAATGGACGCCATTTTGGTAAAGCCCCGCTGCTCCAGGCCCATGCCGTATCGATACGTCCAGTAGGAAAAATGCTCCTGCCGATCCACCTGCCCTGCCAGCCGGTCGACTCGTAGCAAGCAATTGAACAGATCATCACGGTCCTGCGCGCCAGTGCCCGCAGACATCGAAACCAAACTGCTGCCAATGACTGCGCCCGTTCCGTTCATAGCGATATGGCCTCACCAGCTGCCCTTGTTTCGAGCACCTGACTCAAACCGGTACGCTTGTCCTCAAGCGCCCCTCGAACGGCATTTCGCAGGGAGCCGTAAACGATATCCATCATGCGCATGGACTGAAAACGCATCTCGATGTTGCCTTTCACGTCCGCAATGGCCAGGTTCTGGAACAGGTAATCCGGCCCTAAAGCCGTACACGAGGTAAAGCCCAGCGTCACCAGCGAAAGCTCCCCTCCTGCATCGAGCATACCGAGCTGCAACAGGGCCTTTTGCTGGCAGTGTCCTGCCGGATGATCGCCGGGGGCCACGGGTTGAAGCGTCTGTCGAGCCAGCAACTCAAAAGCAGGTTGACCCGGGAACGCCATGAATGAACGCTTCACCAGCCTCTCGATCTCGATAAATAGCCCGCGCGAAAGAAAGCTGGGCAGGTGCCCGTCAATCCATTCCCAGATCGTCGTACCCCTCATTTCCTGTGAGGGCAGGCTCAGGCTTTCAGCATTTTTCAATACGTAGCCAAACCGGTTCATGGCCGCCAACCTGGTGTTGCTCCAGTCGTCAGCCGCATTGAAGCGGTCGTGTTTCTTCGTCGCAGCCAGCTGCGTGTAGAGCAGGCAATCCGACGTGTCTTCCTGCAGTTGCGCGGAACAATCCCGGTGGAGGAACAGCAAACATCCGGCGTTGACCTGGGCGGTGAACGGTTCCTGCTTCATATGTCGCTCCTGCGAAAAAAGGGAACGCCAGGCGCTCCCTTCCATGTTCAGATGTCGAATTCGGCAATCGCCGCTTCGGCGTTGTTGCCCAGCCTTGCCCGGATAGCAGCCCGCACCGTGGCGTACAGCGAACTGTTGAGCACCAGATTGCTTTCGCCCCTGAAGGTCTTGACCTGCGCACTGTTCCACTCCCAGAACAGGACGTTGGTGAACGCTGCATCGGCCTGAAAGTTCACGGCGCCCATGGCCAGGCTGATGGTCCCGTCCGACGACTCCATGCACGCGCCCAGCCGAAAGTTCGCCCCGCTATGGGAGCGGGTCTGGCGCTCGAACAATTGCAATGGCTCGTTTCTGGCCGCGAGCGTCTGCACAGCATCGGCGGCGACCTTGAGCATCGCGGCGGAGGCAGGCCCCGGCAGCGCTGCTGCCGCGATGGCTGAACCGAGGATCTCCAGGCCGGCCTTGTCCATGCTGAAACTGCGATCGGTCGAGCGGTAACGCGAGTAGCTCCAGTTGCTCGACAACCAGCCCACCTTGGAGAGCACCTCGTTAAACTTCGCGTACCACCGCTCACTTTGGGTTTCGGGGTTGAACGCCTTGTTGGCCACCAGGGTCGCGAACAGGTAGGAATCCATCACGTCCTCCCTGTTCTGGCGCGAAACGCCCTCGGTAAACACCAACAGGTTGCTGCCTGTAACCGCAGCACTTGCAGGCTCGGTTGCCGGGTTATCGAACGCGATCTTGCTATCGGCGAGCGTGTCCATCAGAGAGCGCGCACCGTCGGCCATCTCGCTGTTGGCGATGAAGGCTCGGGCACGGGCCACGCCATTATCCAGTTGCGAATTCATTGTTTAGTCCCTTGAAAGTCATTGCCTCAATGGCACTTAAGAGACTAACGAGTTAGCAGCGAAAGAAAACTCGTGGCGAGACGACGTCACTTTGCAATGAGCGTCCTGATGATCCTACAAGGCACTCGACGTTATCTCGGGACCAACGCGAACAAGAACCCCCAGAAAACAAGGAAAAATCAGAGGTGCCTAATTGTGCAGGGAGAAATGGCTGACATCGAAAAGGGGATACAACCGGAATTTTCGGGCACCCCGGAAGGAAAGGATCAGGGAAGCGTATCGGCCGAAATGGACGCTAACCCCGACCGATACTACTTCCCCAAACACACATTCAGACGCTAGCCATCACTTGGCAGGCTTCTCGCCGTACCAGCGCGGGGTGTAGACCCACTCGGTGCCATCGGCTCGCGGGAACACGCAGGTGACCGATGACCCCACCAGCACCATGGTGCGCATGTCGACCTGCTCGGGCGTCAAGTCGCCGAGGGTAGTCACGCGCAAGGTCTGCCCCGGCCGCCCGATGTCCCGCCCCAGCGTCACGGGCGTGCGCGGCGAGCGATGCTGACGCACGATTTCCAGCGCACGACCCAGTTGCCAAGGGCGCGAGCGGGAAATCGGGTTGTAGAAGGCCAGCGCCAGATCGGCCTGGCAGGCCAGGTCCAGGCGTTTTTCGATGATGTCCCAGGGCTTGAGGTTGTCGGACAGCGACATCACACAGAAGTCATGGCCCAGCGGCGCACCCGCTTGCGCGGCGGTGGCCAGAGACGCCGAGACGCCGGGCAGAATCTCCAGATCCACTGCGTGCCACTGCGGGTCGTCGGATTCGTGCAGCGCTTCGAGCACTGCCGCCGCCATGGCGAACACTCCCGGATCACCCGACGACACGACCACTACCGAACGGCCTTGAGCCGCCAGTTCGAAGGCGTGGCGGGCGCGCTGCATTTCTTCGCGGTTGTCGGTGCAGTGCAGCACTTGATCGGCGCGAAAGGGGCCGGCCATGCGCACGTAGGTTTCGTAACCCAGCACGTCGTTGGCGCGGGCCAGCTCGGCCTTGACCGCCGGGATCATGAACTCGGAAGCGCCCGGCCCCAGGCCGATGACCGCCAGCCGCCCGCGTGGGCGGCCGATCTGTTCGATGTCCAGCGGTTGCGCAGCGACTGCAATCGCAAGGCCTTCAACGCAGCTGATTGGCGGCAACAATTGCGGCAGGACTTGCTGCGCCATTTCAGCAGCCGAAGCGCCAGCGGTGAAGCGCAGCGGCACGCCCAGTTCCCGCGCAGCGGCGTGCAGTGCAGGATTGGCCATCTCGGTTTCGCGGGCCAGCAGGCACGCCAGCGCTTGCTGGGCAATATGCGCGTCATGCAGTGCTTTTCTGATGCTATCGGCAAGGCCGTCGAACGGAACATCGACCGCCACCAGCACATTGCGCGGGTAGATCAGCAGCTCATGGGCCGATGGTTCGCGCTCGGCGTAGCCCACACAAATCGCCAGGTGCGCCTGATCGCTTTGGGGCAGTTGCGCCTGGGCCAGCCAGGGCGCCGCGCCTTCGATGCGCACACTCTCGCCCGACAGCAAATCCGAAACGAAGCGCTTGCCCAGCTCCAGATCACCCAGCGCGTAACCGGCCGGCGGGTTGAGCAGGCAGGTGCCGAAACGCAGCTCGCCGCTGGTGGTGATCGCAGGAGCGGTCTCCAGACCTGCAGCGATTTGCCGGGCCATGACATTGACCCCGCCCAGCCCGCCGAGCAGCGGCACGACGGCGCTGCCATCTTCGGCCACGGCCAGCACCGGCGGCTCGACGCCCTTCTCCAGCAGCAGCGGCGCCAGCGTGCGAATGACGATGCCTGCTGCGCACAGGGCGATGATCGGCGTGTCTTGCTGATATAACTGGCGAAGCATCGCGCCGAAGTCCGAATAGCTGCGATCAGCCCCTTCGACCCGACCGGCCAGACCATGGATCAACGCATCCGGGTAGATCCGTTGGATGCGCTGCGCCGTCGCCAGCGCGCCCTTGCCGAGAATGACGATGGCCGGGGCTTTCATGTTCGATGCGCCCATCAGCCCTGCCACCTTTCGCCCGGAACAATGATCAGCGAGAAGTACGGCGAGGACATCGGATCGACCTCCGCCAGCGGCACGACCTTCTGATTGCTCATAGTCGCGCGTTCCACGTACAGCGCGCGCTCGGCAAGCCCCGACTCCACCAGCACCTGACGGACCTTGGGCAGGTTGCGCCCCAGCTTCATGATCACCGCCGCGTCGGCGTCCACCAGCTTGCGCTTGAGCTCGTCAGCCGACAGCACGCCGGACAGCACCGACAGGCTCTGATTGCGATACACCAGCGGCGCGCCCAGCACCGAAGCACCGCCCAGCATCGAGCAGACACCTGGAATCACCTGCGCCTCATAGTGCGCGGCCAGGCGGTCGTGCAGGTACATGTAGGAGCCATAGAAGAACGGATCACCTTCGCAGATCACCGCCACATCGCGCCCGGCGTCCAGGTGCGCCGCCACGTCCAGAGCGGCGCTGTCGTAGAAGTCGCTGATGATCTGCTCGTAGGACATGGGCTCGGGCAGCACCTCGGTGGTGACCGGGTAGACCAGCGGCATCAGCGTCTGGGCCTCTTGCAGGTGCGCCTCGATGATGCCGAATGCATTGCCTTTCTTGCCCTTGGCAACGAAGTAGGCAACGACCGGCGACTCACGCAGCAGGCGCAGCGCCTTGACGGTAATGAGTTCCGGATCCCCTGGGCCTACGCCCAGCCCGATCAGACGACCACGAGCCTGCATCATTCGACCTCCGTGGCCAGCGCATTGACCGCAGCGGCTGCCATGGCACTGCCGCCGCGGCGGCCCTGCATGATCACGTAAGGCACGCCGCGGCTGTCGGCAGCGAGCATGTCCTTGGATTCGGCGGCGCCGACGAAGCCCACCGGAAAGCCGAGAATCAGTGCCGGTTTCGGCGCACCGGCGTCGATCATTTCCAGCAGATAGAACAGCGCGGTCGGCGCGTTGCCGATCACCACCACCGCCCCTTCCAGATGCGGACGCCACAACTCCAGCGCCGCCGCCGAGCGGGTGTTGCCCAGCTCGCGGGCGAGGTCCGGCACGCCTTCGTTCTTGAGGGTGCAGATCACCTGGTTGTTGGCAGGCAGGCGCGCCCGGGTCACGCCCTCGGCGACCATGTGCGCGTCACACAGGATCGGCGCGCCGGCGGCCAAGGCCTGACGCCCGGCGGTGCCTGCCCCCGGAGAAAAGCGCAGGCCATCGACCGCGTCGACCATGCCACAGGCGTGAATCACCCGCACAGCGAGTTTTTCCAGATCGGCCGGAATCCGCTCCAGGTTGGCCTCGGCGCGGATGATCGCGAAGGAGTTGCGATAAATCTCCTGACCGTCGCGGATGTAATCAATCATCGGTGTTGCTCCGTGAGTCGGCGGTCAACAACGCACCGACTGCTTCAATAGTGAGGTCACGCCCACGCAACCGGCCCAAATCCGGCTCGTCTGCGTGGTGAAAATAAAGGTCATAGCGCCCGGCGCTCACCGCCAGCAGGGTGACTGGCGCAGCATGGGCGGCGGCGCAGGAACGGTCGCAGCCAGACAGGTGCACGGCTTGCGTCACACCGTTGTGCTGCAGGATTGCTGCCAGTTGCAGCGCGTCGGCCTTGGTGTCGGCCAGGCCCTTTTTGCACGCGGAAGAACCGGTGCAGGCGATCACATGGGCGAGTGCCTGATCGACGTCGCACAGCAGCCCCGCGTCGGCTAAATCATCCAGCGCGTTGGCGGACGAAGCCTTGGGAACGTTGCGCAGCATCAGGCTCTGCCAGGCCGTCATCACCAGCGTGGCATCGCCCAGCGTCGTTGCCACTTCTGCAGCGCTGCGCAACATGGACGGCGTCAGACGGCCCAAAGGCACGACGCCGCCAACACAGAGCAGATTCGGCTGCGACTGGGCATAAATGCCGATGTGCCCATGGGCCTGGATCGGCGCCCGCTTGCAGTCGGTGATCTCGCGCCCGGTTCTCAGCGGCACAGTCAATCGTGCGCTCAGATGTTCGAGCAGATGTGCGGTCGGCATGTCCTGCAACAGATGCCGCATGCGGGTTTGCTCGGGCCGCGCATGGTCCAGAAACAACTCCAGCACCGCGATCACCAGCTCATGCCCCGCCGCAACCGGCACCGCCGCCAGCGGCGCATCGTTGCCAGGGCAACCGGCCAGGCCGAATCCCAGCAGCATTTCGCCCGCAACATCCACCGCCGACAGCCAGAGATCGTGGGGATGATCGAGCATCACCAGCCCCTCCCCCGCATCCAGCGAAATCGCGAACTTGGGAGAAAGCTCATGGAAACGCGGATGGTTTTCCAGCGAGTGCAGAATCTGCGCCGCCAACGGCCGGGCGTCGAACGCCTGAAGCGGGTCGACACCGGCGGTGGGGCTGAGCATGAAGTTGCGCACATCGTCGCTGGCCGGATTGCGCGGCCCAAGCCCGGCATCCAGCAGCGCCGCGATCAGGCCGTCATGGTCAGCGCCGATGCCACGAATCTGCAGATTGCCGCGGTTGGTCGCCTCGATCACACCACCGGCAAACCGCTCGGCCGCACAGGCCACGGCCAGCGCCTGCTGCGCCGTGATCACCCCGCCCGGCAGCTTGATCCGACAGATCCCACCATCGAGCGCCGGCACGATGCGCAACAACCCAGGGCAAGCCGAAGGGCGCAGCGGCGCAGCGGACGGGCGAGCGGACAACGGCTCGGACAAGGGATCACCTGACAGGGACGGGCTGGAAAGGGCCGTATTATGCCTGCTTTGGCGGTGGGCATGAAAAGGCGGTTTGTCGGGTGGGGCGAATGTTGATTGCAGGATCGAATCTGTTGCGTCGACGACGACGTCCCGCCAGCGCGCTATCATGCCCGCCTTATCCACAGGCCTCAGAGCGGCCTGTCGCAGGTTTCAAGGTTGAGGGCAATACATGTCGCCGTGGCTGACAGTCGTGGGAATCGGTGAAGACGGCTTCAAGGGGCTGGGCAGGAACGCCCGGCATGCGCTGTTGCAGGCGCGGCAGGTGTTTGGCAGCTCGCGCCAGCTCGATTTGCTGCCGCCTTGCATACGCGCCGAACGGCAGCAGTGGCCGAGCCCGTTTTCCCTGCAGCCGGTGCTGGAGCAGCGCGGTGAACCGGTGTGTGTGATCGCCAGCGGCGACCCGATGCTCTATGGCGTGGGCGTGAGCCTGTCGCGCCAGGTGCCGGTGGAACAGATGCGGGTGATTCCCGCGCCCTCCTCTTATTCATTGGCGGCGGCGCGCCTGAGCTGGGCGTTGCAGGACGTAGTAACGCTGTCGGTGGTGGCGCGCCCGCTGGCGGCGCTCAATGCGCAACTGCACCACGGGCTGCGGCTGCTGGTGTTGAGCAACGATGGCACAAGCCCCGCCGCAATTGCCGCGCAGTTGCGCGAGCGCGGCTTCGGGCCCAGCCACATGACCGTGCTGGAACATCTGGGCGGCCCGGCGGAACGGCGTGTCGAGGGCACTGCCAACGACTGGTCGAACCCGGAAATCGCGGCGCTGAATCTGGTGGCCATCGATTGCCGCGCGGCGCCCGAGACCTTGCGTCTGTCGCCACTCGGCGGTTTGCCCGACGATGCGTTTCGCCATGACGGCCAACTGACCAAACGCGACGTGCGCGCCATCACCCTGGCCCGCCTGGCACCGGTCCCCGGCCAGTTGCTATGGGACGTGGGCGCCGGTTGCGGCTCGATCGGCATCGAGTGGATGCGCGCCCATCCAACCTGCCGCGCAGTGGCGATCGAAGCCCACGAAGAGCGTCAGCAACTGATCGAATTCAACCGCGACGCCCTCGGCGTGCCGGGCCTGCAGTTGGTGCGTGGGCGCGCGCCGGATGCACTGGACGACCTGGAACCACCGGATGCGATCTTCATCGGCGGCGGCGTGACCCGCGCCGGTGTGCTGGACACCTGCTGGCAACAGCTGCGCTCGGGCGGGCGGCTGGTGGCCAACGCGGTCACGCTGCAGAGCGACGCCATGCTGGTCAACTGGCGTGAAGCCCATGGCGGCGAACTGACCCGCGTGCATCTTGCGCACTCCAAGCCCCTGGGCAAATTCGACACCTGGCGTCAGGCGCTGCCCATCACCCTGCTCGAAGCGATCAAGCCCTGATGCGTGAAGAGACCGGCGAACAACCCGCGCCGCTGCGCAGCGGGCTGACAACGGGCAGTTGCGCGACGGCCACCTCACTGGCGGCGGCGCGCCTGCTGCTGGCTACCGAGGCGTGCGACGCCATCGATATCACTCTGCCCAAGGGCAAGCGTGTGACCATGCGCCTGGAGTTCTGTCGGCTGATCGACGGCGGCGCCGAGGCAGGCACGATCAAGGATGCCGGCGACGACCCGGACGTGACCCATGGCGCGCTTCTCTACAGCCAGGTCAGGCTGATCTCTGAAACAGGCGTGCATTTTGTAGCCGGCCCCGGCGTAGGCACCGTGACCCGGCCGGGTCTGGTGCTGGGTGTGGGCGAACCTGCGATCAACCCGGTGCCGCGGCGGATGATGACCGAACACCTGAGCGCCCTGGCCGCCGAACTCGGCTACGCCGGCGGTTTTGAAGTAACGGTCTGCGTGGACAACGGCAGCGAACTGGCGCTCAAGACCATGAACCCGCGTCTGGGCATTCTCGGTGGCCTGTCGATTCTCGGCACCAGTGGCATCGTGCGACCGTTTTCCTGCGCGGCCTACATCGCGTCGATCCATCAAGGCATCGACGTCGCCAAGACCAACGGCTATCAGCACATCGCCGCCTGCACCGGCAACGCCAGCGAAGACACCATGCGCCGGGTCTACAACTTCCCGGACATCGCCCTGATCGAAATGGGCGATTTCGTCGGCGCCGTGCTCAAGCACCTGCGCAAAGTGCCTGTGGATAAACTCAGCCTTTGCGGCGGCTTCGGCAAGATCAGCAAACTGGCCGCTGGCCACATGGACCTGCACAGCCGCCACTCCAGCATCAATCTCGAACAACTGGCCTCGTGGGCGGCGGACGTGGGCGCAGATGCCGAACTGCAACAACAGATTCGCGAGGCCAACACCAGCCAGCAGGCATTGGCCATGGCTTCAAAGGCAGGCATCGCGCTGGGTGATGCGGTCTGCCAGCACGCCCTGGACTTTGCCCGCAGCGTGGTGCCTGCGCAGGTGCAGGTGGAAGTGTTCGCCATCGACCGTCAGGGTGGGATCGTGGGCCATGCGGGAGCCTTCTTTTGAAACAGCGCATTTTGCTGCTAGGCGGGGTGACCGAGGCGCTGGCGATCGCCCGCACATTGGGACCGGAACATATCTACAGCCTGGCAGGCGTAGGCCGGGTGCCGACCGACTTGCGTTGTCAGGTGCGTGTCGGTGGCTATGGCGGCGCGGAAGGACTGGCGCAATTCGTACGGGATAACGGGATCGGTCTGGTCCTCGACGCCACCCATCCCTACGCCGCACAGATCAGCGCCAACGCCGCCGCAGCCGCGAAACTGGCCGGCATCCCAAGCTGGGCCCTGCGCCGCCCGGCCTGGCAGGCACGGCCGGGCGATGATTGGCGCGAAGTGTCCGACTGGACAGAACTGACCACCGCCCTCGCCCCGTTCAAGCGCCCGCTGTTCACCTTGGGCCGCGAGCCGCTGCAGCACCTGGATGAAATCCCCGAACACCAGTTCTGGACCCTGCGCGCTCTCGACCTCTACCCCGGCAACGAACGCTGCGAAGTCATCGGTGCACGCGGGCCGTTTCAGCTCGACGACGAGCGCGGGCTGTTCGAAGCCCGGGGCATCGATGTGCTGATCAGCAAGAACAGCGGCAGCAGCGCAACCGAGCCCAAGCTGGACGTGGCGCGGGAGCGGGGGGTGCCGGTGCTGGTGCTGAAACGGCCGGTGTTGGCGGGGGTGGATCGGGAGTTTGGGAATGTGGGAGAAGTGTTAGAGGCATTGCAGGAATCGCCCTAGCGGTAGCCGTCGACCGCACCAAGTCATCACGTTCGTGACAAAAAATCTGAACGCTGCTATCCGTGACGCCTGACATCGGGAATGTATCCCTTGGAATACATTTCCCGTATGATTTTTTTCGAACGATCTACCTCATTCTCAAAATGGTTGAAATCCCTCAGGGACAAAACCGGACAACAGCGCATCTTTGCCAGACTCGACGCGGCCCAAGAGGGGAATTTTGGCGATTGCCAACCCGTCGGCGGCGGCGTATTCGAGATGCGAATACATTATGGACCCGGATATCGCGTTTACCTGACTCGCCGTAACGAAGTGGTTTATCTGCTTCTCATCGGCGGCGACAAATCAACCCAGATCCGGGATATCGATCAAGCCAGAGAAATGGCCAAGAACCTCGGTACACAAAAGTGAAAGTGGAAGAAGAATTCAAGCCGTATGACGTGGCAGAGTATCTAGAAACCTTTGAAGATATGGCCGGGTATCTGAATGCCTGCTTTGAAGAAGATGCAGGAGATGGTGTTCTCGTTTGCAAAGCGCTGGGAAACATTGCCCGCGCGCAAGGCATGACTCAAATAGCGCGAAACACAGGATTGGGAAGGGAGAGCCTGTACAAAGCGCTGAGCGAAAGCGGCAACCCCGAATTCGCCACCATCATGAAAGTGATGAAAGCACTGGGGCTCAAGTTACACGCCTCCACTTGAGCCCCGCGACACATCGCCGCACCCAGCCTTTTTACATCTCCCGCCCATTCAGGCTAAATGGCCGGCATGAACGCACAACAACAATCCCTTCAGAGTTTCAAGCGGCGCCGGGCCTTTGCCTGGATCGCCTGCTTCGTGCTGCTGTTCGGGATGTTGGCGATGCCGATGACCCCGACCATGCCGCGCACTCAGGGCGAGCAGGTGTTGTGGGGCAGTTTCTGTACGAGCAACGGGCCGCGTCTGGTGGCCACGAACATTGCGCCGGCCGATCGGCAGGCGCCGGATCGGGGCGATCACGGGGCGATGCAGCATTGCCCTTGCTGCTCAGGGGCGCTGACGATGGTGGCGGTTCCGGCGGGCAATCAGCTGGGTTTCATCGCTTTCATACAGCCCGTTCGTCTGCCCGATTCGGTGCTGGTCTTTCACGCCCCGCCCCGGGTCTTGTGGCCCAACCTCAGTCCCAGAGCCTCCCCTCGCGTCTGATCGTTCGTTCACGCTCTGAATTGCGTATCTGAATGGATTGGAGAGGGGTCACCCATGCTGAAAAAGTTCCTGTTGCTGGCAGCGCTGCTGTTGCCGGCCTGCTATGTTGATGCTCATGAGTATGCAAAAGGCCATCTTGCAATCGCCCACCCGTGGTCGATGGAGCTGCCGCCGAATGCGCCCACGGTTGCGGCGTATTTCGTGATCAGCAATGCAGGCCCCGATGCCGATCGCCTGACCGGTGTCGACAGCCCCATTGCCGGCACCGCTCAACTGCACGAGCACACGATGAAAGACGGCCTGATGAAGATGCAGCAGGTGCAGACGGTGGGGATCCCGGCGGGTGGCGCGGTGACCTTCGCGCCCATGGCTTACCACGTCATGCTGCTGGATCTTAAGGACCGCTCGAAGCTTGTTGATGGCCAGAAGTTTCCCCTGACCCTGCACTTCGAGAAAACCGGCGACGTGACCGTCGATGTCATGGTGCAGAAACAGTCACCAGACGCAGCTCCGGCCCACGTTCATTGATGGCAGCTGACCGTCGAAGCTGAAGCGACATGAAACCCGTAACCGCGATCCGCGCTCACTCCACCCAGGCATCCCGCACGTCGTCGGCGACCTGGCTGAGCCTGTTCGCCATGCTGATGATCTTCATCGGCCCGCTGATTTCCCAGTCGATGCCGATGGAGCATCACAGCGGGATGTCGATGTCGGGCTCGATGTCGTCAGGCATGGACATGTCGCAGCCCATGCACATGGAAGCGGGCGACCATAACGGTCATCACGCGGACTCCCCTGACGTCGCCTCCGTAGACCATGTGATCTGGGCCAAGTGTGGCTACTGCACCCTGCTGTTCAGTTGCCCGGCCCTGACCCAGACGCTCGCGGTCGTTGCGCCAATCCCGCCCAAACCTGCCGACTTCTACAACGCGGCCCCGCAACAAGGGCACGCGCAAAGAAGCATCTTCCCCAACGCCCGCACCCGCGCCCCGCCGCTCTCGTCCGTCGCCTGAACCTTAAAAAAAGATTTCGTATCCGCTGGCCGCCTGTGCGCCGCCTGCGCGTTGCGCCGTGTTCTTCCCTGACGGGAGCGTTGCATCATGTCCAAACCCAACGTGTCGTTCTATAACCTGGCGTGGCGCTGGCATTTCTATGCCGGCCTGTTCGTCGCCCCTTTCATGATCATGCTGTCGCTGACCGGCATGGTTTACCTGTTCAAGCCTCAGCTCGATTCGCTGATGTACAGCGACCTGCTGACCGTCAAACCGGCCCACCACCTGCTCAGCGCCGACGCGCAGCAACAGCGCGTGCTCACCGCTTACCCACAGGCGCCGATCAGCAAATACCTGCCGCCAGTGAATGCCGAGGGCAGCGCGCAGTTCGTGATCAAGAAAGACGGCCGCGAAACCAACGTGTTCGTCGATCCCTACACCGGCAACATCCTCGGCACCCAGGACGCCAAGAACAACCTGCAGGCCATGGCTCGCGAGATTCATGGCGAGCTGATGGTCGGCACGGTCGGCGACCGGCTGGTCGAGCTGGCCGCCGGCTGGGGCATCGTATTGGTGGTATCCGGCCTGTACCTGTGGTGGCCGCGCGGGCGCTCTTCCGCTGGCGTGCTCTTTCCACGCATCAGCGCCCGCGGACGCGTGCTGTGGCGCGACCTGCATGCCGTGACCGGTTTCTGGGGTTCGGTGGCGCTGCTGTTCATGCTGCTCAGCGGCATGACCTGGACCGGCATGTGGGGCAAGGTCTACGCCGATGTGTGGAACACCTTCCCGGCAGCAATGTGGAATGACGTGCCCAAGTCTGCCAAGCAGGCGGGCGATCTGAACAATGCCGCCGTGCAGACCGTGCCATGGGCCATGGAAAACACCCCGATGCCAGTGTCCTCAGGCGATCACGCCGAACACATGAACCACGGCGGCATGTCTGCAGCGCCGGCGGCGCCTGTGGTGAGCCTGCAACAGGTGGTCGACATCGCCCGCGAGCGCAAGATCGAACCGGGCTACAGCATCAGCGCACCGAAAACCGCCGACGGCGTGTTCACGGTTTCGGTATTCGCCGACGATCCGCGCAACGACGCCACGCTGCATATCGACCAATACAGCGGCAAGGTGCTGGCGGATGTGCGTTACGCCGATTACAGCGCCGTTTCCAAGGCGACCGAGCTGGGGGTGATGCTGCACGAAGGCAAGATGTTCGGCCGGTTCAACCAGTTGGTGATTCTGTTTATCTGCCTGATGGTGTTGCTCAGTTCCGTGAGCGGGATCGTGATCTGGTGGAAGCGTCGGCCGCAGAACGGCTTTGGTGTACCGCCGCTGCGTCATGACCTCCCACGCTGGAAAATTGCGACTATCGTGATGGTGGTACTGGGCGTTGCCTTCCCGCTCGTCGGGATTTCCATGCTGGCAGTATGGTTGCTCGATCGGATAGCCCTTTCGCGCTTTGCCAAAACGGCGGCAACAGCTTAGATTGCGTCCTGCGGGGCCTGGAACCTTTTTGAGTGGTTTAGTGATGAATTCCTCCTCAGTTCCGGTTTCAGGCCCCGCTCTTTGTTTTTTTTCTGCGCTTTTGCGCGCGGCCTCAGGTTTGAACTTGATTACGCGGCGTGTCAGTTAGAGCTGATGTGTTCTTTCGTTTTGCCTCCGGCGGGTCACTTTCGAAAAGCGCGAAAGTAACCAAAGCGCTTTTGCTCCTGGTTTGGGTCCTCCTCCGTCGGACTACCTTCACTCCGGTCCCGCTCCGTGGGCCCGGCGCGAATGGGCCATCCATGGCCCCGCGCCTCGCGCGGCATCCTGCCGCTTGACCCACTCCGCGAGACCTCCGTTCAGCCTGCACCCAAGTCGCGATTTGTGTCGTCTGGGCTGTCGCGCATGAAGATCAAAAGCCAGATCAAAAGCGCACAAACACCACCGTCCCGTAGCAGCCGGGCTTGCCCGCGGGTCGCCCTCAAGATCGCCCCGCCGGCAAGCCGTGCTGCTACGGTCGGGAGTTACCCGTGATTTTGATTTTGGCTTTTGATGTTCTGCCGAATTGAATCCAACGGTGAGGTCGGGCCCCGTTCCAGAAGGCCGAATGGAGGTATTGCGTAGTGGGCTGCCGGGCATGGATGCCCGGCAAGCCGCTGTGGGCCATGGATGGCCCATTTGCGGCGTGCCCACTTCGCGGTGCCGGAATGAGGGTAGTCCGAGCCTAGGCGAGGACCCGTATGGCGGGGAGGGCCTTTTTGGTTACTTTTTTGGCTCTTGAAAAAAGTGACCCGCCGGAGGCAAATCGAAAGAACAATCGAGTTACACCTGACACACCACACAACGAGATTTCACGACGATTTCGTCGCCGATCGCTGGCAAGCCAAGCTCCTACGGGCTGCGCCCAGAATCAAAAGAAATCCTGTCGACTCCGACAACTTCTGCGCACCACATCGGCGCACCCTGCGCACCCTCGCATCAAACGAATCCCAGATTGGTGCAAAGCGCTTTGCGAATATTCCGAATCCCCTTGATTCAACAGCATTTTCTGCCTTGGCCCAGCCTTTGCTATGACCTCATCAGCCTCAACTCCCGGCACCGCCAACCGCCGTCATTTCAAAAAATCGAAGAATGGAGCTAGCCAATGAAGCGTCGCAGTTTGCTTAAAGCGTTCACCTTGTCCGCCTCGATCGCCGCCATGGGCATGACCTGGACCGTCCAGGCCGCCGAAACCATCAAGGTCGGCATTCTGCATTCTTTGTCCGGCACAATGGCCATCTCCGAGACCTCGCTCAAGGACATGGCGCTGATGACCATCGACGAAATCAACGCCAAGGGCGGCGTCAATGGCAAGAAACTCGAAGCGGTAGTGGTCGACCCGGCCTCGAACTGGCCGCTGTTCGCAGAGAAGGCCCGCCAGCTGCTGACCCAGGACAAGGTCTCGGTAGTGTTCGGCTGCTGGACCTCGGTGTCGCGTAAATCGGTGCTGCCAGTGTTCGAAGAGCTCAACGGCCTGCTGTTCTACCCGGTGCAGTATGAAGGCGAAGAAATGTCGCCGAACGTGTTCTACACCGGCGCGGCACCCAACCAGCAGGCGATTCCTGCGGTCGAGTACCTGATGAGCGAAGACGGCGGCGCGGCGAAGCGCTTCTTCCTGCTGGGCACCGACTACGTCTACCCGCGCACCACCAACAAGATCCTGCGTTCGTTCCTGCACTCCAAAGGCGTGAAGGACAGCGACATCGAAGAGGTCTACACCCCGTTCGGCCACAGCGATTACCAGACCATCGTGGCCAACATCAAGAAGTTCGCTGCGGGCGGCAAGACTGCGGTGATCTCCACCGTCAACGGCGACTCCAACGTGCCGTTCTACAAGGAACTGGGCAACCAGGGCCTGAAAGCCACCGACGTGCCGGTGGTGGCCTTCTCGGTGGGCGAAGAAGAACTGCGCGGCGTCGACACCAAACCGCTGGTGGGCAACCTGGCGGCCTGGAACTACTTCGAGTCGGTGAAGAACCCGGTCAACAGCAAGTTCGTGGCGGACTGGAAAGCCTACGCCAAGGCCCACAACCTGCCGAACGCCGACAAGGCCGTGACCAACGATCCGATGGAAGCCACTTACGTCGGCATCCACATGTGGGCGCAGGCGGTCGAGAAAGCCAAGTCCACCGATGTGGATAAAGTCCGCGAAGCCATGGCCGGCCAGACCTTCGCCGCGCCGTCGGGCTTCACCCTGGAAATGGACAAGACCAACCACCACCTGCACAAGCCGGTGATGATCGGCGAGATCAAGGCCGACGGTCAGTTCAACGTGGTCTGGAAAACCAAAGAGCCGCTGCGTGCCCAGCCGTGGAGCCCGTTCATTCCGGGCAACGACAAGAAGCCGGACTATGCGGTGAAGAGTAACTAAGCAACACCGGGTTCCAGCCGGACGCAAATGCTCCGGCTCAACATCCACCTGTGGGAGTGAGCTTGCTCACGAAGGCGGCGTGTCAGGCAGCTCGCCGTCACCGAGATATTGCAATCGTGAGCAAGCTCACTCCCACAGGTTCCTCATGACGCAGGTCATGCAGGTGCTTCCAGGACACCGATATGCCCAGAATTCTCCACCGCCTCATGCTCACGCTGAGCCTGCTGCTACCCTTCGCAGCCCACGCCAGCGATGCCGGCGACTTTGTCGCTGCCGAGTCTTCCGAACGCGCCGAACTGCTCGAAGCCTGGGCCGCCCGGCCTGACCCGGCGCGCGTCGGGCTGCTGGTTGCGCTGCAGGAAGGCCGCGTGGCTGCCGACAGCAGCAACCGCGCGTTCATCCAGAACAGCGACGACAGCTTCATCCCCGTCGACCCGGATGCCCCGGCGCTGGCCGATGCGCCCAACCCGGACGAGCCTCAGGCCATCAGCCTGAACAACCGTCTGCGCGGCCTGATCGAAACCGCGCTGGCCAGCCACCAGCTGCTCGCCGCCGACGCCAAACTGCGCCTGGCCGCTGCCCTGACGTTGCAAAAAAGCGCCCGCCCTGCCCAGCTGCAGCTCTTGATACAACAAGTGGCCAATGAAAAAGACGACGCCGTGCATTCGGCGTTGAATCTGGCGCTGGCCAACCTGCAGCTGGTCGACACCAGCCCGAGCGTGCGCTTGGCCGCCGTGCGGTTGCTGGGTGAAACCGGCGACCCGCTGGCCCGCACTCGCCTGGAAAACCTGCTCGAACCCAACGTCGAAACCGACGCCACGGTACGTCTGGCCGCCGAAACCAGCCTGGCGCAGGTCAAGCGCAAGCTCATGATCGGCGAGGTACTGGGCCAAGTGTTCAGCGGCGTGTCGTTGGGCTCGATCCTGCTGCTCGCGGCCTTGGGCCTGGCGATCACTTTCGGCCTGCTGGGCGTGATCAACATGGCCCACGGCGAGATGCTGATGCTCGGCGCCTACGCCACCTACGTCGTGCAGCTGATGTTCCAGCGTTACGCACCCGGTGCGATCGAGCTGTATCCACTGGTTGCGCTGCCGGTGGCGTTCTTCGTCACCGCCGGCGTCGGCATGATTCTGGAACGCAGCGTGATTCGCCATCTCTACGGCCGCCCGCTGGAAACCCTGCTCGCCACCTGGGGCATCAGCCTTGTGCTGATCCAGTTGATCCGCGTGCTGTTCGGTGCGCAGAACGTTGAAGTGGCCAACCCGCAGTGGCTGTCGGGCGGCATTCAAGTGCTGCCCAATCTGGTGCTGCCGTACAACCGCATCATCATTATCGGTTTCGCGCTGTTTGTCGTTGCGCTGACCTGGCTGTTGCTGAACAAGACCCGCCTGGGCCTGAACGTGCGCGCCGTGACCCAGAACCGCAACATGGCCGCCTGCTGCGGCGTGCCGACCGGGCGAATCGACATGATGGCCTTCGGGCTCGGTTCCGGCATCGCCGGCCTGGGTGGCGTGGCGCTGAGCCAGATCGGCAACGTCGGCCCCGACCTTGGCCAGAGCTACATCATCGACTCCTTCCTGGTGGTGGTGCTCGGCGGCGTCGGGCAACTGGCCGGTAGCGTCATGGCCGCGTTCGGCCTGGGCATCGCCAACAAGCTGCTCGAACCGCAGATCGGCGCCGTGCTGGGCAAGATCCTGATCCTGGCGCTGATCATTCTGTTTATCCAGAAACGTCCGCAAGGGCTGTTCGCGCTCAAGGGACGGGTGATCGACTGATGAACCAGCCACTGATGGTTACCGCCGCGCAACGCGCTGGCACCAAAGTCACGATCTCGGTGGGCGCGGTCATCCTCGCCCTGCTGATCGCCCTGCCGCTGCTTTCATTGTTGCCTGAGGGCAACAGCCTGCAAGTGTCGGCCTACACCCTGACGCTGGTGGGCAAGATTCTCTGCTACGCCATCGTCGCCCTGGCGCTGGATCTGGTCTGGGGTTACGCCGGGCTGTTGTCGCTGGGCCACGGCCTGTTCTTCGCCCTGGGCGGTTACGCGATGGGCATGTACCTGATGCGCGAAGCATCCGGCGACGGCCTGCCGGCGTTCATGACCTTTCTGTCGTGGACGGAGCTTCCGTGGTACTGGGTCGGCACCCAGCATTTCCTCTGGGCGATGTGCCTGGTGGTGCTGGCGCCGGGCTTGCTGGCGCTGGTGTTCGGCTTCTTCGCCTTCCGCTCGCGGATCAAGGGCGTGTATTTCTCGATCATGACCCAGGCCCTGACCTTCGCCGGCATGTTGCTGTTCTTCCGCAACGAGACTGGCTTTGGCGGCAACAACGGCTTCACCAACTTCCGCAGCATCCTGGGCTTTGGCATCACCTCCCAAGGCACTCGTGCGGTGCTGTTTCTGCTGACCGTCTTGCTGCTGGTGGGCAGCCTGTACACCGGCTGGCGCCTGGCCCGCAGCAAGTTCGGCCGAGTGCTGACTGCGGTGCGTGATGCGGAAAACCGCCTGATGTTCTGCGGCTACGACCCGCGCGGGTTCAAGCTGTTCGTCTGGGTGTTGAGCGCCGTGTTGTGCGGCCTGGCGGGCGCGCTGTATGTGCCGCAGGTGGGCATCATCAACCCCAGCGAAATGTCGCCGACCAACTCCATCGAGGCCGCCGTCTGGGTCGCGCTGGGCGGGCGCGGCACACTGATCGGCCCGCTGTTGGGCGCAGGCCTGGTCAACGGCATGAAGAGCTGGTTCACCGTGGCCTTCCCCGAATACTGGCTGTTCTTCCTCGGTGCGCTGTTCATCGTGGTGACGCTGTACCTGCCCAAGGGCGTGATTGGCCTGATCAAGAAAAGGGGCGAGCAATGACAAGGGGTGAAGCATGAAGAGCACACCGACTCCCGCGTTCGACCCGGTGCTGGACCCGAACAGCGACGCCGGCACCAGCCGCGACGCCATCGGCCTCGGGCAGATTGCAGGCTCCGGCCTGAACACGCTGCACGGCACCATTCTGACCCTGGAAGACATCAGCGTCAGCTTCGACGGTTTCAAGGCGCTGAACGATCTGAACCTGTACATCGGCGTCGGCGAACTGCGCTGCATCATCGGCCCCAACGGCGCGGGCAAGACCACGCTGATGGACGTGATCACCGGCAAGACCCGCCCCACCCACGGCAAGGCCTGGTTCGGCGAGACGCTGGACCTGACGAAAATGAGCGAAGTGCAGATCGCCCAGTCCGGCATCGGCCGCAAATTCCAGAAGCCCACCGTGTTCGAGGCCCTGAGCGTGTTCGAAAACCTGGAGCTGGCGCAGAAGACCGACAAGTCGGTGTGGGCCAGCCTCAAGGCGAAACTCAACGGCGAGCAGCGCGACCGTATCGACGAAGTGCTGGAGACCATTCGCCTGGGTACTTCACGTTCGCGCCCGGCGGGTTTGTTGTCCCACGGTCAGAAGCAGTTTCTGGAGATCGGCATGTTGCTGGTTCAGGACCCGCAGTTGCTGCTGCTCGACGAGCCGGTGGCGGGCATGACCGACGCCGAAACCGAATTCACCGCCGAGCTGTTCAAGGGCCTGGCGGGCAAGCACTCGCTGATGGTGGTCGAGCACGACATGGGTTTCGTCGGCACCATCGCCGACCATGTGACCGTGCTGCATCAGGGCAGCGTGCTGGCGGAAGGGTCGCTTGAGGACGTGCAGGCGGATGAGCGGGTGATCGAGGTGTACCTCGGGCGTTAGAACAACCCCTGTAGGAGCGAATTCATTCGCGAAACGGTGGTACATCCGACACATCCCCCAGCGCCTGCAAAACCGATTCGCGAATAAATTCGCTCCTACAGTGGACCGCGATAGCCACAACAGAAGGGAACGGCCCTTATGCTCCAGGTTGAAAAGCTTCACCAGTTCTACGGCGGCAGCCACATCCTGCGCGGCCTGTCCTTTGACGTGAAGGTCGGCGAGGTCACTTGCCTGCTCGGGCGCAACGGCGTGGGCAAGACCACGTTGCTCAAAGTGTTGATGGGCCTGTTGCCGGCCAAGGAAGGTGCGGTGCAATGGGAAGGCAAGCCGATCACCGGTTTCAAGCCGCACCAGCGCGTGCAGTCGGGCATCGCCTATGTGCCCCAGGGCCGGGAGATCTTCGGGCGCCTGACCGTCGAGGAAAACCTGCTGATGGGCCTGTCCCGCTTCAGCGCCAAAGAGGCCAAGCAAGTGCCGGCGTTCATCTACGAGCTGTTCCCGGTGCTGTTGCAAATGAAGCACCGCCGCGGCGGGGACCTCTCGGGTGGCCAGCAGCAACAACTGGCGATCGGGCGCGCACTGGCGAGCCGTCCACGCTTGCTAATTCTCGATGAGCCCACCGAAGGCATTCAGCCTTCGGTGATCAAGGAAATCGGCGCCGTGATCAAGAAGCTCGCCGAGCGCGGCGACATGGCCATTCTGCTGGTGGAGCAGTTCTATGACTTTGCCGCCGAGCTGGCCGATCAGTACATCGTCATGTCCCGCGGCGAGATCATTCAGCAGGGCCGTGGCGAGAACATGGAAGCCGAAGGCGTGCGCGGTCTGGTGACCATCTGACGCGGCCATCGGTTAAGGTAAGTGCCTTCGAAAAACGATCACGACTTTATGAATCTTCCTGCCCACACCGCGCTGTTCACCCCCAGCTGGCACGCCGAGCTGGAGCTGGGCTATGGCCGTTTTGCAGACAGCACCCGGCCGGTTCAACGCCGCCACAAAGGGCCATTGCGGGTGCAGAAGCACCTGTACGCCGAAGGGCCTGAAGTCTGCCAGCACATCATCGTCCACCCACCGGGCGGGATTGCCGGCGGCGACCGGCTGGACATCAGCGCCAGCGTTGGCGTGGATGCCTGGGCGCAGCTGACCAGCCCCGGCGCGGCCAAGTGGTATCGCGCGGCAAGCCCGGCCTATCAGCAGCTGGAGCTCAAGGTAGCACCCGGAGCGACCCTGGAATGGCTGCCACAAGAGACGATCGTGTTCAGCCAGGCCCAGGCCGAACTGACCACCCGCATCGACCTTGAAGGCGATGCCCGGCTGTTCTATTGGGACGTCGTGGCGCTGGGGCGCCCGGCCAGTGGCGAACGCTTCGATCAGGGCCACTTCCAGGCGCATCTGGATATCCGCCGCGATGGCAAGCTGCTATGGCACGAGCGCCAGCGCATCGTTGGCGACGATGGCCTGCTGGACTCGCCCGTAGGACTGAATGGCAAACCGGTGTTCGCGACGTTGATCGTGACCGGCGAGATAGACAATGAGCTGATGGAGCGCTGCCGCGAACTGGCTGAACATTCAGCGGTGCGCGGCGACCTCAGCCAGTTGCCCGGCCTGCTCATCGCCCGCTGCCTGGCCGACGAGGCGCTGCACGCCCGGGCCTGGCTGATTGCCTTGTGGAAATTGCTGCGCCCGGCGCTATTGGGCCGCGAGGCCGTGCCGCCCAGAATATGGAGCACATGACCGCCGCCGGTCCCCTGTGGGAGTGAGCTTGCTCACGAACGCTGATTAACAGGGCCTGAAGATGCGTCGAATGCACCGGCCTGTTCGTGAGCAAGCTCACTCCCACACTTGATCATTTACATGATTCAACGCTTTCAATAACCGATTTTGAAACGGAAAAACACATGGATCTGACCCCACGCGAAAAAGACAAGATGCTGATCTTCACCGCAGGTCTGGTTGCCGAGCGGCGGCTGGCTCGCGGGTTGAAACTCAACTACCCGGAAGCCATGGCCTTCATCTCCGCCGCGCTGCTGGAAGGCGCGCGCGATGGCCAGACCGTCGCCGAGCTGATGCATTACGGCACCACCCTGCTGACCCGCGAACAGGTGATGGAAGGTGTCCCGGAAATGATCCCGGAAATCCAGGTCGAGGCGACCTTTCCCGACGGCACCAAGCTGGTCACCGTGCACCAGCCGATCGCCTGACAACTGCTTTTTGAACAAGTGAAAACGAACATGACGTATACGATTCGTGACGCGCTGCTGACTGACATGCCTGCCGTGCTGGACATCTACAACGACGCCGTCCTCAACACCACGGCGATCTGGAACGAACAACCGGTGGACCTGGCCAACCGCGAGACGTGGTTCGCCGCGCGGCAGACCCAGGGCTACCCGATTCTAGTGGCGGTGGATGCCGCTGATCAGGTGCTGGGCTATTCCTCGTTCGGCGACTGGCGCCCGTTCGAGGGCTTTCGCCACACCGTGGAGCACTCGGTCTATGTGCGCGCCGATCAGCGCGGCAATGGCCTGGGCCCGCTGCTGATGAAAGCCCTGATCGAACGCGCCCGCGCCTGCGACAAACACATGATGGTCGCGGCCATCGAAAGCGGTAACGCCGCCTCGATCTACCTGCACCAGCGCGAAGGTTTCGTCACCACCGGCCAGATGCCGCAGGTCGGCACCAAGTTCGGCCGCTGGCTGGACCTGACCTTCATGCAGCTCGACCTGTCGCCGGGCGCCTCGGCACCGCCGTCGCAAGCCCCGGCCAAAGCCTGATTGTCCCTCTGAAAGGAATGTCCGCCATGAATGCTGCTCAACTGCGACGCGTTACCCGTGAAAGCTTTGCGCATTACCACCGCGGCTTGGTGGCGTTGTTGCTCGACGCCGTGCAGCGCGGTGCCTCGGTGGGATTCATGGCGAACCTGAACGCCGACGAGGCCTATCAGTGGTGGGACGGCGTCAAGGCCGAGGTCGAGCAGGGCAACGTACTGCTATGGGTCGTGGTTCAGGAGGAACAGGTACTGGCCACGGTGCAGCTTGCCTTGTGCCAGAAAGCCAATGGGCTGAACCGCGCCGAAGTGCAGAAGTTGTTAGTGATGAACCACGCCCGCCGCCACGGTCTGGCCACGCAACTGATGAGCGCGGTCGAGCAGGCGGCGTATCAACATCAGCGCGGCTTGCTGTTTCTGGACACCCTGGCCGGCTCCCCCGCCGAAGATTTCTACCGCGCGCTGGGCTATCAGCTGTCCGGCAAGCTGCCCGACTACGCCTGCAACCCCGACGGCGAGTACCACGCAACGGCCATCTACTACAAATTACTGTCGAGGAAGAGCGCATGATTCCTGGTGAATACCAGATCCAGCCCGGCGAGATCGAACTCAACGTGGGGCGCCGCACCGTCACCCTGAGCGTCGCCAACAGCGGCGACCGGCCGATCCAGGTCGGCTCGCATTTCCACTTTTTCGAAACCAACGACGCCCTCACCTTCGACCGCGCCGCCAGCCGCGGCATGCGCCTGAACATCCCGGCCGGCACCGCCGTGCGCTTCGAGCCGGGACAGGCGCGGGAGGTCGAGTTGGTCGACCTGGCCGGGCATCGCCGGGTGTTCGGCTTTGCCGGGCGCGTGATGGGGGATCTGTGACCATGAAAATTTCCAGACAAGCCTACGCCGACATGTTCGGCCCCACCGTCGGCGACCGCGTGCGTCTGGCCGACACCGACCTGTGGGTCGAGGTCGAGAAGGACTTCACCGTCTACGGCGAGGAAGTGAAATTCGGCGGCGGCAAGGTCATCCGTGATGGCATGGGCCAAGGCCAGCTGACCGCTGACGAGGTGGTCGACACGCTGATCACAAACGCGCTGATCATCGACCACTGGGGCATCGTCAAGGCCGACGTGGGCCTGAAGAACGGCCGCATCGCCGCCATCGGCAAGGCCGGCAACCCGGACATTCAACCCGACGTGACCATCGCCATCGGCGCCGCCACGGAAATCATCGCCGGTGAAGGCATGATCCTCACCGCAGGCGGCGTCGACACGCACATCCACTTCATCTGCCCGCAGCAGATCGAAGAAGCGCTGATGAGCGGCGTGACCACCATGATCGGCGGCGGAACGGGCCCGGCCACCGGCACCAACGCCACCACGGTCACCCCCGGAAAATGGCACATGATGCGCATGCTGCAGGCCGCCGAAGCCTTCCCGATGAACATCGGTTTCACCGGCAAGGGCAACGTCAGCGTGCCGGAGCCGTTGATCGAACAAGTGAAAGCGGGCGCCATCGGCCTCAAATTGCACGAAGACTGGGGCACCACGCCTGCGGCCATCGACAACTGCCTGAGCGTCGCCGATCAGTACGATGTGCAGGTGGCGATCCACACCGACACCCTGAACGAGTCCGGCTTCGTCGAAACCACGCTGGGCGCGTTCAAGAACCGCACCATTCACACCTATCACACCGAAGGTGCAGGCGGCGGCCACGCCCCGGACATCATCAAGGCCTGTGGCTTTCCCAACGTGCTGCCCAGCTCGACCAACCCGACTAGGCCGTTCACCCGCAACACCATCGACGAGCACCTGGACATGCTCATGGTCTGCCATCACCTGGACCCGAGCATCGCCGAGGACGTGGCCTTCGCCGAAAGCCGCATCCGCCGCGAGACCATCGCCGCCGAAGACATCCTCCACGACCTGGGCGCGTTCTCCATGCTCAGCTCCGACAGCCAGGCCATGGGCCGCGTCGGTGAGGTGATCCTGCGCACCTGGCAGACCGCCGACAAGATGAAACGCCAGCGCGGCCCGCTGCCGGGCGACGGCGAAGGCAACGACAACTTCCGCGCCAAACGCTACATCGCCAAATACACCATTAACCCGGCGATCACTCATGGCATCAGCCACGAAGTGGGCTCAATCGAAGTCGGCAAGTGGGCGGACCTGGTGCTCTGGCGCCCGGCGTTCTTCGGGGTCAAACCGACGCTGATCCTCAAGGGCGGCTCCATCGCCGCCAGCCTGATGGGCGACGCCAACGCCTCGATCCCCACCCCGCAACCGGTGCACTACCGCCCCATGTTCGCAAGCTTCGGCAGCAACCTGCACGCCAGCAGCCTGACCTTCATCAGCCAGGCCGCGATGGACGCCGGCGTTCCTGAGCAACTGGGCCTGAAAAAGCAGATCGGCGTGGTCAAGGGCTGCCGCAGCGTGACCAAGGCCGACTTGATCCACAACGACTACCTGCCGCAGATCGACGTCGACCCGCAGACCTATCAGGTCAAGGCCGACGGCGTGCTGCTGTGGTGCGAGCCTGCGGATGTGTTGCCGATGGCGCAGCGGTATTTTCTGTTCTAGCGAAAACGCGTAGAAAGCACGACTCTCTGTGGGAGTGAGCTTGCTCACGAAAAGGTCGGATCAGTCGCCACCGATGTGACGACACGATCTCTTCGTGAGCAAGCTCACTCCCACAGTACTTATGATGTTTTTACCTGTTCTTCCCGCCACAAACTGGCGCTAAGATGCCCCATCTCCCGCAGTGCCTGTGAGCAAGGAATCTGCCCATGCGTCTTTCCGATTTCATCGTGCAGAACGTGGACCGCATCGTCGATGAGTGGGAGAAGTTCGCCGCGACCATGACCCCGGCCGCCGAGACGATGAACCGCGTGGAGCTGCGCGATCACGCCAAATCCATCCTGCTGGCTGCCGCGCGGGACATGAACACTGCGCAGACCAAGGCCGAGCAGATCGCCAAGTCCGAGGGCGAGGATGTGGGCAAGACGCCGAGCCTGGATCAGGCGGCAGCCAGCCATGGCGAGTTGCGCCATACGGTCGGCTTCGATCTGGTGCAGATGACCTCGGAGTTTCGCCACCTGCGCGCCACTGTGATCCGATTCTGGGTCGAAAGCCTGGATTCGCCGCAGATCGCCTACTTTACCGACATGATCCGCTTCAATGAGGCGATCGACGAAGCGCTGGCCGAATCCACCGCCGCCTACGCCGAACGCGTCACCCGCTCGCGGGATATCTTTCTGGCGATTCTCGGCCATGACCTGCGCGCGCCGTTGCAGGCCATCGGCATGTCGTCCGACTTGCTGCTGCGCAAGGCCGGCCTGGCCGACGCAGACCTTTCCTACGTCAAACGCATCAGAAGCAGCAGCCGGCACATGGCGACCATGGTCAGCGACTTGCTGGAATTCGTGCGCAGCCGCCTGGGTGTGACCCTGCCGGTCGAACGCAAACCCATGGACATGACCCTGGCCTGCCGCGAGGCCATCGAGGCGGCCAGCGCCGGGCAGCCGGACTGCGACCCCGAGTTCAGCAGCGAAGGCGAAACCCGCGGTGAGTGGGACCGGGCGCGGATCGATCAGATGCTGCAGAACCTGATCGGCAACGCCCTGCAGCACGGCGCCGCGACCCACAAAATCAGCGTCAGGCTGGTGGGCGGCGACAACCATGTGAGTCTGTCGGTGCACAACGACGGCGAGCCGATCGCCCAGGAAGCCATCGGCAGCATTTTCGATCCACTGGTGCGTTCACTCAATGAGGAGGCGGGCACTCACAATCCGTCGACCAGCCTGGGATTGGGGTTGTTCATCGTCAAGGAAGTGGTCAATGCCCATGAGGGGAGCATTACCGTGACCTCGAACTTCGGGGACGGGACGACGTTTACCGTGGTGTTGCCAAAAAACGCCTGAGGACCGCTACATCGTTGCCTTTGATTCTGGCCGAAGGCCGTGGGAGCGTAGCTTGCTCGCGATCTGCTGCGAAGCAGCAGCAAAACCAGACGACTGCGTCATTTCTGACATACCGAGATAAATGGATTTACTGCCGCTTCGCGCCAGATCGCGAGCAAGCTACGCTCCCACGCCCTCCGGGCAGAAGCTGAGCGCGTCAATCCTGAAGAAAACGCCCCAGCCGCTGCTTGAGCATGCGGTTCTCGGCCCGCACCTGTTCCAGCTCTTCGAGCAGGTTCAGCGCCAGGGCGACGCCGTCCCACTCCAGTTCCAGCTCGTGATGCAACTTGACCGCGCGCTTGGCGACCGACAGCGAGTCGGTATCGAACAGCCATTCATCCGGCCGCCTGCCCCGGGGTTCGACTATGCCGTGTTCGACGATTTCCATGACATAGGCGACGGGCAAGTCGACTACCTGACAGAACTCCTGCATGTCTACGACCAGGGTGTTGCGCATGATCAGTTACTCCCCAATTAGCTGCTCCACTGAGCCCTTGGGTCGAACGCAGCCTTCTCGGCCAGCTTCTCCCACAGTGCACGGGTGGCGTCATCGGTGGTCTTGGGCATGACGATCTTCAACTGCGCGAACAGATCGCCTCGCTCGCCCTTCTTGTTCAACAGACCATTGCCTTTGACTCGCAGTCGCTGCCCGCTTTGGCTGTCCGGACGAATGGTCAGGTTGATCTTGCCGGTCAGGGTCGGCATCGCGACCTTGGTCCCCAGCGCGGCCTCCCACGGGGCCAGCGGTACGGTGATGATCAGGTCATGACCTTCGACGTCAAACTTCGGATGCGGCGCCAGACGAATGGTCAGGAACAGATCGCCGTTTTCCCCGCCCGCCACACCCGGCGCGCCCTGGCCCTTGAGGCGAATGCGCTCGCCGTCGGTGACACCCGCCGGGATCTTCACGTTCAGGTTCTTGGTGATGTCGGCCATGCGCTGCCCGTTGGCGGCGTGCTGCGGCACCTTGAAGCTGATCTTCTTGGATTCGGTGGACAGGGTTTCTTCCAGGAAAATCGCCAGTTCCAGTTCCACGTCCTGCCCTCTACGGCCCGAGCTGCGCGCACGCCCGCCCTGTGGCCCGCCACGGTTGCCGAAGATCGAGCTGAAGAAGTCGGAGAAGTCGCCGCCCTCGAAGCCACCGCCGCCAAAGCCCTGCCCCGCGCCGCCGCGCCCCTGCCAGCCCGGAGGCGGCTGGAAGCGGCCGTGCTGGCCGTACTTGCGGATGTCGTCGTACTCGGCACGCTTTTCAGGATCGCTCAGCGCTTCGTAGGCCTCGCTGGCCTCTTTGAATTTGTCCTCGGCGCCCGCTTCTTTGCTGACGTCCGGGTGATACTTGCGCGCGAGCTTGCGATAGGCGGTCTTGATCGTCTTCTCGTCCGCCGTCGGCTCCACGCCAAGAATCTTGTAATAGTCTTTGAAGTCCATCTAACGGTCACCCATTCCGGAGAATCCAGCACATCTCGGTCTGCGTCATCAGATGAGAACGTTCGCTGCGCTGAATGTTGCAAGGTTATCGGCACACGGCCTCGCGAGCTTGAAACGGGTGTTCAAACCGGCCGAATGCATTGAGAGTTGCCTGCAAGATTGGGGGGCGAACGCCCGACTTCAAGGCCTCGGAGCAGAAATAGCCTGATAAACCGACGTTTCGCGCTACGCATCCGGCGCGCTCTCGCATACACTGCGCGGCCGTTTTTTTGACCGGAACGCAACGAACATGAGTACCCCATCCCCAGCCCGTGCCCTTGGCATCGACTTCGGCACCTCCAACTCCACGGTCGGCTGGCTGCGCCCCGGAGCGGAAACGCTGATCGCGCTGGAGGACGACAAGATCACCCTGCCCTCGGTGGTCTTCTTCAACATCGAGGAGCGTCGTCCGGTCTACGGCCGCCTGGCCCTGCACGAGTACCTGGAAGGCTACGAAGGCCGCCTGATGCGCTCGCTCAAGAGCCTGCTGGGCTCCAAGCTGATCAAGCACGACACCAGCGTGCTGGGCACGGCCATGCCGTTCAAGGACCTTTTGGGCCTGTTCATCGGCGAGCTGAAAAAGCGCGCCGAGGCCGCTGCCGGTCAGTCGTTCGAGCAAGTGGTGCTGGGCCGCCCGGTGCATTTCGTCGATGACGACGCCGCGGCCGACCAGGAAGCCGAAGACACCCTGGCCGACGTCGCGCGCAAGATCGGCTTCAAGGACGTGTCGTTCCAGTTCGAGCCGATCGCCGCGGCCTTCGACTACGAGTCGACCCTGGACCGCGAAGAGCTGGTGCTGATCGTCGACATCGGCGGCGGTACCTCGGACTTCTCGCTGGTGCGCCTGTCGCCCGAGCGCCGTCTGGTCGATGAGCGCCAGAGCGACATTCTCGCCACCGGCGGCGTGCACATCGGCGGGACCGACTTCGACAAGCAGTTGAGCCTGCAAGGCGTGATGCCGCTGTTCGGCTACGGCAGCCGCATGAAAAGCGGCGCCTTCATGCCCACCAGCACCCACATGAACCTGGCGACCTGGCACACCATCAACTCGGTGTACTCGCAGAAATCCCAGCTGGCGCTGGGCAGCATGCGCTACGACATCGAAGACACCCTGGGCATCGACCGTCTGTTCAAGCTGATCGAGCAGCGCGCCGGGCACTGGCTGGCGATGGAAGTGGAAGAAACCAAGATCCAGCTGACCCACGCCCACAACCGCGTGGTGCCGATGGAGCGGATCGAGGCGGGCCTTGCTGCCGACCTGACCCGCGAGCTGTTCGAGGCGTCGATCGAATCGCTGCTCGAGCGCGTGCGCGCCAGCGTGACGCAACTGCTGGGCGATGCAGGCGTGGGTGTGACCGACGTCGACACCGTGTTCTTCACCGGCGGCTCCAGCGGCATCCCGGCCCTGCGCAACAGCGTGGCGGCCATGCTGCCGAATGCGCGGCATGTGGAAGGCAATATCTTCGGCAGCATCGGCGCCGGGTTGGCGATCGAAGCGAAGAAGCGTTACGGATAACGGTGCCTTCACATAACCTGTAGGAGCGAATTCATTCGCGAAGGGACCGAACCTCCGACACATATGCATCGGATGTACCACCGCATCGCGAATGAATTCGCTCCTACAGGGGGCGGGCGGTGAAGATCAGACCAACTCCGCCCTGCGCAACTCGCTCTTCAGATACGCATAGAAAATCGGCCCTGCCACCACCCCCGGCAGGCCGAACGCCGCTTCGAAGATCAGCATCGCCAGCAGCAGCTCCCACGACTTGGCACTGATCTGCCCGCCGACGATCCGCGCGTTGAGGAAGTACTCGACCTTGTGGATGACGATCAGATACCCCAGCGCCGCGAACGCCACCCAGATCGACAGCGACATGCCGACGATGAAGATCAGCGTGTTGGACATCAGGTTGCCCACCACCGGCAGCAGGCCGAGCAGGAAGGTCAGCACGATCAGGGTCTTGGTCAGCGGCAGGTGCACGCCACACAGCGGCAGGATCACTGCCAGGAACACCGAGGTGAACGCCGTGTTGAGCGCCGAAATCTTGATCTGGGCGAAGACGATATTGCGAAACGCCTGGCTGAGCAGGTGCAGGCGCTCGAACAGAGCGGCGGCCAGCGGCTTGCGTTTGGAGATATCGGGGATGCGCTGCAGGGCGATGATCGCGCCCAGGATCATGCCGATCAGCAAGGTTACGAACATGTGCGCGGCGCCCTTGCCGAGCATCTGCAACTCACCGATGTGCTTGGTCAGCCAGGCACTGAGCGAGGCCTGGAATTCAGTCGCGCTGGCAGGCAGGTAACCGTCGATGAACGGCGGTAGCTGGCCGCGCGCCCGGTCCACCAGGGTCATGAATTTGTCCAGCGAGGCGCCGGGGTTTTCCGCCTCGTGCAACACGAAGCTGATCGCGCCGGCAAACAACAGCGCCAGCACACTGACCACCAGCGTGCCGAGCAAGGCCACGGCCAGCCAGCGGGCACGTTCGCCGGCGATCAGGCGTTGCAGTTGCGGGGTGAGCATGTCGACCAGTTCATAGACCAGCAGCCCGGCCAGCAGGCTGGGCAGCAATTTGAGCGGTAACACCAGCAGCAGGCCACCAAACACCAGAATGCAGCTGGCCAGATACACTTGTCGCGGCGAAAACGTTGGCATACAGCCTCAAAACATACGGCTCGGAAAGATTGGCAGTCTGCCAGCGTTCCCGGTCCAGAACCAGCACCCGCCATTGCCGCCAATCATTTCCCGGTAATGTCCGGATCGACCTGTAGGAGCGAATTCATTCGCGAAAAATGGGCCAGACGATAGAGATGTATCGCCGGTACCAACGTTTCGCGAATGAATTCGCTCCTACAGGTCCGTGCCGAATTTATTTCTTCTTCAGGCAATCACTCATGAACGCCTTGCGCGCATCGCCCTTGAGCGCCTGGGTGGTGGCGGTGGCGTTGCAGGTCTTCATCTTGTCCTGTTGGGTGGCGGGTGCAGCGGGCGCGGCCTTGAGGCAGGTGCTCATGAACGCCTTGCGCTCGTCGCCCTTGAGGGATTTGGCCGTGGCGTCGGCGTTGCAGGTGGTCATCTTGTTCTGCTGCGCGGTGGCGGCAAACCCTTGAGCACACAGCAACAAGCCCATAACCAGCAGAGGAACACGCAGCATTTTCATTGGCATTCTCCAGAACCGCCGCGTCTATTCGCAGCCGTGAAAGCAGTGTAGTCAAATATTATTGCGGCATATTTCAGAGAAACCGCCCTTTGCGGTAGACGCGAGGTTCGCCACGTCGATAATGGCCGTTCACTTCGCAAACGGCTCACCGATGCAATACCTCTATCCCCTCTTCACCGTCATGCTCTGGGCGGGCAACAACGTCATCACCAAGGCCGCTGCCGGGCGAATCTTTCCGGCGGAGATCGGCTTCTATCGCTGGCTGCTGGCGGGCCTGTTGTTCACCCCGTTCCTGCTCGGCCCTGTGCTGCGCAATCGGGCGCAGGTCAGGCCGATTCTGGGCAAGGTCGCCGTGCTGGGCGTGCTCGGCATGGCGGTTTACCAGAGCCTTGCGTATTACGCGGCGGGCATTACCACGGCGACCAACATGGGGATCATTCTCTCGCTGGTGCCGGTGATGACCCTGGGCCTGTCGATCGTCACGCTCGGTACGGCGCTGACCGCAGGGGCCCTGGTTGGCGCGGCAGTATCATTCGCCGGGGTTCTGCTGGTGGTGTCCCAGGGCAGCTGGACAGTCCTGGTGGCCCATGGCGTGAACCTGGGCGACGCGATGATGCTGATCGCCGCCTTCGCCTACGCCGCCTACAGCACGCTGCTGAAGACGTGGCAGTTGCGCATGCCGCCGTTGCAGTTGCTGTACCTGCAGGTGCTGGTGGCCATTGTCGCGCTGTTCCCGCTCTACCTGCTCTCGCCCAAGACCGGCCTGAACGCCAGCAACATCCCGCTGGTGCTGTACGCCTGCATCCCGGTGTCGATGATCGCGCCGCTTTTGTGGATGAAAGCCATCACGCTGCTGGGCCCGAGCCGCACCACGCTGTTCTTCAACCTGGTGCCGATCCTCACCGCGCTGGTGGCCGCACTGGCACTGGGCGAGCAACTGGCGCTGTATCACTTCATCGGCGGCGCGCTGACCCTCAGCGGCGTGATCCTCGCCGAGCGCTGGACCACGCCATTGCGCAGCAAGCCTGCGGCCCTTTCGTCAAAGGCCGACTGACTTGAGCCGTGCGGCGTGTTCCATGAACAGCCGCACCGGTTCCGCGCCCTTGCCCACCAGCCCCAAGTGCTGATTGACGATGTCGAAGTGGTCGAGGGGGAAGTCATCGCCGATCACTGTTCCCAGGTGCGAACTGAAGCGCCCGACCATGCCATCGCACTCCCGCTCGCGGGTGAAGGTGCGGGCGAACAGGCGGCAGGTCAGGTTGGTGCTGTCGAACAGGTTCTTGCCGCGATCGGTTCGCCTCGGCTGCAAGGTGCCGGACCACGAGTAATAGCGCACGCCGTTGACCAGCTCGGGCCCCTGCCCGCCCCAGGTTTCAGGCAAACCCTGGGGGAACATCGCATTGAACTTGGCAACGCCCTTGGAAGTGAGCGAGCCGTGGGCCGCGTGCACGTCGGTGGGCAGCCGGGTGCCGCGGTAGCCGGTGTCGAACAGCGCCAGCGCCAGGGTGCTCAGGCGGATCAGGCCATGCACCATGCGCCCGCGCAGTTTGCTGTAGGGGAAGTGTTCTTCGAGAAAGTCGGCCAGTTCCGAGCCGTGATTGGGGCCCGCCACCGAGGTCACTGACGCCACCAGATCCGGCCGCACGCCTGCCACGTAACGAATGGTCAACGCGCCCTGGCTGTGGCCGATCAGGTTGACCTTTTGCGCGCCGGTTTCGCGCAGGATTTCCTCGATGCGCCCCAGCAACTGCTCGCCACGAATCTCTGAAGAGTTCACCGCCGAGACCATCACCGGAATCACCGTCGCCCCGCCACGGCGCAACGCCGAAGCGATGCCGAACCAATACGGATAAACCACCAGTTTCACGAACCCCAACAACCCCGGCACCAGAACGATCGGGTAGCGGGTGGCCTGCGCTTGCGTCATGGATGGCTTGATCCTTGTCTGATTGCCTTGTACAGACACTAGCTGCAAACCGTTCATCGTTCATGACAACAACTCCGCCCGGGCGAATGCCGCAAAACAGATAAAACTTTTCTCCGCGCGCATGACTCACAGCTTAAGACCCGATCTTGCCCAAGAGCGAGACGGCAATAACCGGATCAGCCCTGGAGATCAATCATGAGCAATGTGCATCAACTTTCCGATGTCAATTCCCTGCGCGCCCGCGCTCGCCAGCACGTCGAGAACGGCGCGGTGACCGAAGGCTACGACGCCGACCGCGAAACCATCCTGCGCCTGCTCAACGAGTCGCTGGCCACCGAATGGGTGTGCGTACTGCGGTACAAACGCCATTACTACATGGCCAAGGGCGTGAAAGCCCAAGTGGCTGCGGCAGAATTCCTGGAGCACGCCAATCAGGAAGCGTCCCACGCCGACATGCTGGCCGAGCGCATCGTGCAGCTGGGTGGCGAGCCCGAGCTGAACCCCGACCTGCTGACCAAGAACTCCCACGCCCAGTACGTGGCCGGCAAGACGCTGAAGGAAATGGTCACCGAAGACCTGATCGCCGAGCGCATCGCGGTCGACAGCTATCGCGAAATCATTCAGTACATTGGCGACAAGGACCCGACCACCCGCCGCATCTTCGAAGAGATCCTGGCCCAGGAAGAAGAACACGCCGACGACATGGCGGATATTCTTGACGGGCTTTGATGTTTGAAGTCGCAAGAAAAAAGCCAAGGCAATTGCCTTGGCTTTTTTGTACCAATGACGCCTGACCGATGAATTCTGCTTCTGGCCGAAGGCCGTGGGAGCCGGCTTGCTGGCGAATGCAGAGTGTCAGGTGTCTCACCGGAGAATGACACAACGCATTCGCCAGCAAGCCGGCTCCCACACGAAATGGCGTACTGGCTTTACTGCACCGTCTTCGGCGCCTTGCCCGCGCGCATCTGTTCGAGCAACGGTGCGCACTGGTTCTGCTCGCCGCCACTCGGCGCCACCAGCGCCAACAACCCCGCCGCAGGCCCGACCGCCGCGCCCAGCAACACCATCCCGGCCCCACGCAAGATCAACGGACCCGACTGCACCCCGGCACTCGGCTTGATGAACGGCCCGCGTACGTACAAGGGCGAACGCAGCGAGAACACCCGGAAGCCTTTGGACTCCGGCGTGATCTTCAGGTCCAGTTGCTCGGCCTTCATGTTCGCCGTGCCGTCGATGTAGATGATCGCGTTCTCGGTGTCGAACACCGACAGCTTGCTGGTCGCCAGGCCGTCCTTGATGGCGAAATTGGACGCGGCGCAATTGATCTTCACGTCCTTGTCGCCAAACAGCGTGCCGACCACGTAGTTACCGACGTTGAGCCCGGCAATCTCCATCAGGTCGCGACTGATCGCGCCGTCGTTGATCAACAACTTCAGTTCACCATTGGCGGTGCCCAGCAACGCGGCAACGGAGTTGCCCTTGCCGCTGATATCGGCGTCGCCGTTGAGCTCACCAAAGCTGGTTTTCATTGGCTCGAAGGTCGGGAACAACTGCTTGAGCTTGAAGTTGCGCGCGGTCAGTTTCGCCCGGCCGTCCAGCGGCTGGGCATGGCCGTTGAGCTTGATATCGGCATCCAGCTTGCCGCCCGCCACGCCAAAACGCAGGGGCTGCATGCTCAGTTGGCCGTCGTTGAGCACCACATGGGTGTACAGGTCGGTGAACGGCAACTCGGCGCTCTGGACGATTTTCTTGCCGGTGAACTCGACATCGGCGTCCATTGCGCTCCAGCGGTCGGTCTTGAACTCCTCGACCGGCAGCACCTTGTCCTTGGGCTGCTTGCTCTCGCCGCCGCGGTTTTTCTGCTCGGCGTTGGAGTCGGCGCCGATCAGCGGCTTGAGGTCGCTCATCAGCAGCTGATTGGAGACCAGCGCGCCGGTGAGTTTCGGACGTGGCTGGCTGGCCACGAAACTCAGGTCGCCATGAATGTCGCTGCTGCCGATCTTGCCGTTGAAGCCCTTGTACTGGAACGCCGCGCCGGCCGGATCATGCAACTTGGCGATCAGCCGGCCATCGGTGGAGTATGGCGGCGAGTCCGGCAAGGTCACGCCAGTGAGCGGATACAGGTTGCCCAGGCTGTCGCCGGAGAGTTTCAGGCGCAGGTCGAGCTCGCCCAGGTTCTGCGGATCGGTCACTGTGCCTGCCACCGCAACCTTGGTATTGCCCGCGCTGACATCGGCCTGCACCGGGAACGGCAAGGCGGCGTCTTTGAGCGCCAGCAACCCGCCTACTTTGCCGCTGCCATTGAGTTTCTGGCCGTGGTACTGGCCCTGGGCCTTGAAGCCGAAGGCATAGTCCTGCGCCGACGCACCCTTGTCCTGAACCTTCTTCGCCTCGCCGCTGCCGACGATATCGCTGAAAGGAATCGGCTTGCCCAGCGGGTCGATGACCACTTCCACCGAGGTGTTGATCATCTGGTCGTTGTAACTGACATAACCTTTGTCGAAACCGATGGAGCCGATGTCCAGCACCCATTTGGAGGGTTCGGCGTTCGGGTCGCTTTTTGGCAAGTCGAACACCCAGTTGGCCCGGCCATCGGCCAGGCGCTCGATTTTCGCGTTGGGTTCGGTCAGGTCGATGCGCGGGATGACCACTTGCTGCGCCAACAGCGGCAGCGGCGCCAGACGCGCCTCCACTCGTTTGAGTGTGACCATCTGCGGATTCTTCGACCATTCAGGGTTGCCCAAGGAGATATCCTCGGCCGACATGTGCGGCCACGGCACCCAGGCCCGCCAGCCGCCTTCATCAGCCTCGCGACGCCAGATCACCGCCAGATTGCCGTTGATGGCGAACGGTCGATGGATTTCGGCAGACACTTTTTCGTTGATGGTCGGCTTGAGCCGGTTCCAGTCGAAGGTAGCGATCACGATGATCAGAATGGCCAGCAACAGCAGCAGAATGCCAACCGTCCAGGCGAAAATCTTGCGTCCTCGCGTCATTGCGTCATCTCCCAAATCCCGACGCACCTTCCCGGGCGCGTCTTGCACGTCATAGCCCGTTCGACTGACAAAAGCCGCGCGGGTTTGATGAAATCCACAAAAATGTCACGGCAGGCCCGTAGCAGCACGGCTTGCCGGCGGGTGCGAGCTCACGGGCCATCCCGCCGGCAAGCCGTGCTGCTACGTTCTTAACGTGCCTGAGACCCCTGATCTAGAGCGGCTGCAACCCCGAATCAATTCCATCGATGGTCACCATCAGCCCTTTGAACTTCTTTATATCGGTGGCGCCAGTAAAATTCGTCCCATGTTCTCTACACGCCCTTTCGAGGAGCAAACATTCATGAAACGCCCACTGATCGCCCTGACCCTTTCCCTCCTCGCCTCGAGCGCGTTCGCCCTGCCTGCCAGCGAACAACCGGTGCTCGGCGAAGTGAAAGCGGCCCAGGAGGTTGGTCTGCCAACCCTGGCCCAAGACAACGCCAACCGCCTGATCAACCAGTATCAGCGTGTGGCCAGCGAAGAAAACTGCGACAGCCTGGCCCACCGCTACCAGCGCGTAGCCGACAACGGCCCGGATCGTCTGGTGCAACAGTATCAGCGCGTTTCCTGATTCAAGGTCCGTCGATCAAGCCCGGCTCCGATGCCGGGCTTTTTCATTCGTACTCGCGGACATCCCCACTTGTAGGAGTGAGCTTGCTCGCGAAAGCGGTTTGTCTGTGCCGCAGATGTTGGATGACACACCGCCTTCGTGAGCAAGCTCACTCCTACAGGTGATTTAATCATTGCGGTTCGACGCACCATAAACGCACCTGTTAGAGTGCGGCCCTTCTCCAAGCAGATACACACGCTCATGTTGCCCCGCGCCGAACAGAAACAGCAGACCCGCCACGCCCTGCTCGATGCAGCCCGGGGCCTGATGGAGAGCGGGCGCGGGTTCGGCAGCCTGAGCCTGCGGGAAGTGGCGAAGACGGCAGGCATCGTGCCCACCGGTTTCTATCGCCACTTCGACGACATGGATCACCTGGGGCTGGCGCTGGTCAGCGAAGTGGGCCAGACCTTCCGCGAAACCATTCGCCGGGTGCGCCACAACGACAACGTCAACAGCGGCATCATCGATGCATCGGTGCGGATCTTCCTCGATGTGGTGGCAGCCAATCGCTCGCAGTTCCTGTTCCTGGCCCGCGAGCAGTACGGCGGCTCGCTGAAAGTACGTCAGGCGCTGGGTGCGCTGCGTGAAGGCATCATCGCGGACCTTGCCACCGACCTGGCGTCGATGCCCAAATTCCACCATCTGAACACCGATGACCTTTCCGTCATGGCCGACCTTGTGGTCAAGAGCGTGTTCGCCATGCTGCCTGAACTCATCGACCCGCCTGCCGTGACCCTGGCCGAACACCTGACGCCACGGGCCAAGATCACCCAGCAATTGCGCTTCATCTTCATCGGCGCCAAGCGCTGGCAGGGGCTGGGCAGTACCGAGTAACCCCAGACGCATTGCGCTTCTGCTTCTGCCGAAGG
>NZ_JBWXNG010000023.1:0-121174 GCF_056627435.1 Pseudomonas sp. 2 | reverse complement strand
GGGTCAGCGGGTTCTGGGTGGTGATCAGGCCGTTGCTGTTGTCGAGGTCGGCATTGTTCAGATCCAGATTCAGTGCGGTGGCGCCCAGCAGCGAGCCGCCGATGTTATTGATACCGGTGGCTTTGGCGTCGAGCGTTTGTGCGGCGTTGATGAGGCCGTCGTTGTCGTTGGTCAGCAGGCCGTTGATGTTGAGCGTGAGGTCGCCGCGGCTGGTCAGGGTGCCGCCGCTGTTGTCCAGCGTACTGGCCTGAGCGTCGACGCTGGCCGCAGCGATCATGCCCTTGACGTTGCTCAGCGCGTTGGCGACGCGCACGGTCAGCGCCTGATTGCTCAGCAGTTTGCCGTTGCCGTTGTCGAGGCTGTCGGCGCCAAACGTGAAGCCTTGGGCGCTGGAGATTTCGCCATTCTGGTTGTTCACCGCGCCGAGGTTTTTCAACACCAGCGCGCCGGGGGCGTTGATCAGGCCGTTCTGGTTGTTCAGTTGGCCGTGATTCAAGTCCAGAGTAAGGCTGCCATTGCTGAACAGTTCGCCGCCCTGCTGATCGAGGCCAGAGACGCTGGCCGTGACGTCTTTTTCAGCGGCGATACGGCCGCTGTCGCGGTTGCTGACTTGGCCTGCGTTGAGGGTCAGGCTGTCGGCACTGGTCAGTTGACCGCCCTGGCTGTTGTCCAACGACCCGGCGTTGACGACGGTCGCGCCCTTGCCGGAAATCTTGCCCTGATTGCGGTTGTCGAGGCTGGCAGCTATCAGGCTCAGGCCTGCGTCGGTCACCAGTTGCCCGCCCTGATTGTCGATCAGGCCGGTGCTGGTGAGGGTCAGTTGCCCGGCACTGGACAGTACACCCAGGCGGTTGGCGATGCTGTTTGCACTGACGCTGAGCAGGCCTTCGCTGCTGATCAGGCCGCCCTGGCCGTTGAGCAGTCGGTTGGCGATGACCGCCAACTCCTTTTTGCTCAGCACACGCCCGCTGCGCTGGTTGTCGAGGGTGCCCGCCTGAATCCGTGTGCTGCCCTCGCCGCTCAAGGTTCCGGTCTGGTTGGTCAGTGTCTGCGAGGCACTGGCCTGCAACGAACGACTGGCGATCACACTGCCGTTGTTCGTCAGATTCTGCGCACTGACCACCACATCACCCGAGCCATTACGGCTGTTGTCGGCATTCACCCCCGCTTCAACGATCGCGTTGTTGGTCAACTGGCCGTTGCTGCTCAGGCTGATGCGGTCGCGGGCGGCGATGTTCTGCTGCACGTTCAAGGCGTCGCGGGCCTGCACGTCGACGCTGGCGCCATACATCGCACCTTGCACGTTGGCGCTGGCGGCTTTGACATTGACCGCGCCTGCGGCCGAGGCCTGGGCGATGTTGAGCTGGCCGTTGGCGTCGATCTGGATATCGCCTGCGCTGGCCGCCAGGTTGCCCGCCAGTTTCACGCCGACCCCGGCTTCGGTGCCGACCAGTTTGATGGCGCCTGCGTACATGCCGCCCAGCGCCGAGCTGTCGATGGCCAGGTTCGGGGCGTTGCCGTCGGCGGCGCGGGCGGTGGCGTTGAGGGTCTGGGCGTCGACGTCGTTGTGGCCAGCGACGATGGTCAGGCGCTTGGCATTGATCTGCGCGTTGATCTGCGCGGCGCGGGTGATGATTTCGAACTGGTCGACGTTGTCGGCGTTCAGCCCGGCGCCTTCGATGGCGACGTTGCCGCCGTCCACCTGAAAATGATCGAGACGGCCGTTATCCAGCACCGGTTTGCCGGTGGTCAGAGTCGCGCGTGGGGTGTTGATGAAGCCGCAGCCATTGCAACTGATGCCGTACGGGTTGGCGACGATGACCCGCGCCGCCTGCCCCGCCACTTCGGTGTAGCCCTTGAGCTGGGTGGCATTGGCGCCGACCACCTCGTTGAGGATGGTGCTGGCCGCCACGCCGTTGAGGTTCTGGTTGCCGAGGATGATGCCGCCCAGTTGCGTACTCTGGGTACGGTCGGTGGCGTTGTTGAGGATCACGCCCTGGGCGCCGACGTTGTACTGCTGGTACTGGTTGTGCGACAGCCCGCTGGCATTCGGTGCGGCGATGTTAACGATCGGCACGCCATTGCCGGCCTGGCCCAGCGTGGTGTTGGTGGTGCCGCTCACGGCAATGCCATCCGCCTGGGCCAGCAGCGGCTGCCAGAACATCGCCTGGATCAGAATCAGCGCGATGCCTTTGTTCGGCAGCCCGCAGAAGGTCGAACGCTCGATCAGTTTCGCGGAAGGTTGGCGGGCGAGAAAGTTGAAGAAGCGAACGTCCATGTTGGGCATCCCGGCGAAACGTTAGAGGAAGAAATCCAGGCGGAAATAGATCGGCGATTCGCGCTCGATCAGGCCGGCCGGGCGTTCCAGAGAATGGGCAAAGGTCACGGTCGCGGCGACGTGCTGGCCGCGGGCAAAGAATTCGAATGAGTTGCTCGACAGGCGGCCGTGCTCGTCGCCGTTGTAGCGGTCGTTGCGAATCACGCCCTGGTCGTAACCGGCGGCGACACCGTAGTCAGTGAAGGCCGGGCGCAGCCAGTCGAGGGTCACCGGCCGAGTCAGGCGCAGTTCGTTGCGCCAGTAGCCGCCGCTGTCGCCGGACAGAAACTGATCCTTGTAGCCGCGCACCGAGGACGATCCGCCCAGGCTCATGCGCTGCGGGCTGAACAGCACGTCTTCGCTGCGCTGTCCGGTGGCCAGGCTGGTGAAGGTGAGGCTCTCGCCCCACAGCTTGAACGGCTGCAAGTAGCTGAGCGTGCCGGTGTATTTGCGATAGCGCGCATCGGCCTCACCGGGCCCGGGATGATTGTTGTCCTGAGCGCCGAATGCACCGATGCCCTGCTGCATGCCCAGGTCGATGTTGAGGAATGCGCCACCGATCCGCCGGCCGTGGTTGATGCCGTACTGCACTTCGGTGATGCGGTTGCTGCTCAGCGCCAGGCGGCTGTCTTCGATGTAGTTGTTGGTGCGCAGGCTGGACAGCCCGACATTGAGCGAGGTCTTGCTCAGGGCATCGCGGTGGATCACCCGGTCAGCGCGAAGCTGGTGAGTCTGGCTGTCGCCGCTCTGCTTGAAGTTGAAACCGTTGGCCTGCGCCTGGGAGCGATAGTCGCTTTCGCTGTAGCTGTAACTGAAATTCCACCAGCCCCACGGCAGGCTGTAGGCCAGCGCCGCGTTGTGCGAGGTGTGCGCCGAATCGCTCATGGCGTCGTGGCCGCCGCGCAGGCTCAACTGATCGGCCAGCCCCAGCGGGCTGTCCCACTCAAGACCGGTGTTCCACTGCTGCTCGCCGGTGCTGCGCTGGCCATCGTTGTTACGCGACAAGCTCGCGCGCCAGGGCTTTTGCGGGGTGTTCTTGACCAGCACATCGCTGCCGCCGACCTGCTGCCCCGGCGTCAGCTCCATCTGCGCCTGATTGGACGGCAAGCGGTTGAGCTGATCGACCATCTGCTCGACCTCGCGCAGATTGACCAACTGCCCTTCCCGTCCGGGAAAGGTCATCGCCAGCTCGCGCTCGCTCAGCCCGCTACCCGCGTCGCTCTTGAGCTTCTCCAGCCGGCCTTCGATCACCAGTACCTGCAGATGCCCCTTGGACAGATCCTGCTGCGGCAGATAGGCACGGCTGGTGACCAGCCCCTTCTCGATATACAGATTGGTGATGCCCTTGAGCAGCTCGTTGAGCTGCGAAACGCCCAAGCACTGGCCGGTGTAAGGCTGCGTCAAACGTTTGCGTTCGACATCGGAAAGCGAGTCGGCACCCTTGAGTTCGATGGTGTCGATGGTGAAGCAGCGGGTATCGGCTGGCGCAGCGGACTGGGCGGATTCGGTCTGCTTGCCGGGAAGGTCTTTCAACTCTTCGAGGCGGCGCTGCTGCTCTTGTAACAGGCGCTCCTGGCGATCTCGGATCAGGTCTTGTTCACCGGGAGTTGGGGCTGCCAAAAGCGAGGCTGATGAAACCAGAAGCGCAATCATGATTGCGGCGTGAGCTGAGAATCGATACACGAAACGTCCTTGTAATACCAAACTGCCACTATAATTGTCGATATTAAATTGCCATTAAATTGGCGTCAATTATCTGAAACACCCTTCCGTCGGATGATGTCAGCACATCGAAACCCGCCCAGAACGTTGGCGGGAATGCTAGGGCGCAATGCCCCATCGCAGTAAGGTGAAAGATTCCGATGCTTGCGTAGGACCCATCTGAAAGAAAACGCATGCAGATACACATCCGCGCCATGTTCGTAATCCAACACGCCAAATCGCCTTTTTCCGGAACTTCTATGGCTGAGAACCCTTCCTATTTTCTGTAATGAAAATGTAATATTCGAATTCGCATAACAAAACAAAAGCCACTGGAGTGTTCGATGTTTGCCTTTTTCCGCCCTGCCGCGCATCAGGCCCCGCTGCCTGCCGAGCGCGTCGATAGCACGTACCGCCGTCTGCGCTGGCAGATTTTCGCGGGTATTTTCTTCGGGTACGCGGGCTATTACCTGCTGCGCAAGAACTTCTCGCTGGCCATGCCGTACCTGATCGATCAGGGCTATACGCGGGGTGAACTGGGGGTGGCGATTTCGGCCATCGCGATTGCCTATGGCCTGTCGAAGTTCTTGATGGGGCTGGTGTCGGATCGCTCCAATCCGCGTTATTTCCTGCCGTTTGGCCTGCTGATTTCGGCGCTGGTGATGTTCGTGTTCGGTTTCGCGCCCTGGGCGACGTCGAGCGTGACGATCATGTTCATCCTGCTGTTCATCAACGGTTGGGCGCAGGGCATGGGTTGGCCGCCGAGCGGGCGGACGATGGTGCACTGGTGGTCGCAGAAGGAACGCGGCGGTGTGGTGTCGGTGTGGAACGTGGCGCACAACGTTGGCGGCGGGCTGATCGGGCCGCTGTTTCTGCTGGGTCTGGGCTGGACCAATGACTGGCATGCGGCCTTCTATGTGCCGGCCGCGGTGGCGTTGTTTGTAGCGCTGTTCGCCTTCGCGACCATGCGCGACACGCCGCAATCGGTGGGCCTGCCGCCGGTGGAGAAGTACAAGAACGATTATCCGGAAGGCTACGACGCGAGCCACGAGGAAGAATTCAGCGCCAAGGAAATCTTCGTCAAGTACGTGCTGCGCAACAAAATGCTCTGGTACATCGCGCTGGCCAACGTGTTTGTCTACCTGCTGCGTTATGGCGTGCTCGACTGGGCGCCGACCTACCTCAAGGAAGCCAAGCACTTCGATGTCGACAAGACTTCATGGGCCTATTTCTTCTACGAGTGGGCGGGGATTCCGGGCACGCTGCTGTGCGGCTGGATGTCGGACAAGATCTTCCGCGGCAATCGCGGCCTGACCGGGATCGTGTTCATGGCGCTGGTGACGGTCGCGACGCTGGTGTACTGGCTCAACCCGCCGGGCAACCCGAGCATCGACATGATCGCCCTGGTTTCAATCGGCTTCCTGATCTATGGCCCGGTGATGCTGATCGGGCTGCAGGCGCTGGAGCTGGCACCGAAAAAGGCAGCGGGGACGGCGGCCGGCTTTACCGGACTGTTCGGGTATCTGGGCGGCTCGGTCGCCGCCAGCGCGCTGATGGGCTACACGGTCGATCATTTCGGCTGGGATGGCGGGTTCGTGATTCTGATCGCAGCGTGCGTATTGTCGATCGCCTTCATGGCGCCGACGCTGCGGCATACGCGGGTGGCGAGTCAGTCGCGTGAGGCGGTGGCGTAAAAGCGAATCGATTGTTCATTTCGTAGCAGCACGGCTTGCCGGCGGGAACGATCTTGAGTCCGCCCCGCCGGCAAGCCGTGCTGCTACGGCCTTCGGCCAAAATCAAAAGCAGATCGGGTGCGCGTCAAACCGCCAACAAAACCGGCCTGCACCGCTTGAACCGCTCTTCCAGGCTCAAATCCGGCATGGCATGCGTGCGCAGCGCATGGATGGTCTGCTCCACATACTCCCAAGTCGTCCCATAGCGGCCAGCGGCATTGGCCAGCACCTGAGTCAGGACGCTGTCGGGCAGGTTGCCGGCGTAGCTGGGCAGGTGGCGTTCCAGTACGAAGCCCAGGGCCTGGACCTTGCTGCCGTCTTCGAGTCGGCAACTGAGCCAGTGCGGGCGGTAGGAAGGGTAAGGCATCTCTCGCTGCCACAGCGCCAGCAGTGACTGTTCGATGTTTTCTTCGGGCAGGCGATAGGCGAAACCGCTGCACGAGCCGCCACGATCAAGTCCAAAGACCAGGCCAGGCTGTTCGGGCGTGCCGCGGTGTTCGTGGGACCACAGATACAGGCCGCGATGATAGCCGTGCACCCGGCCGCGCTGACGCTCCACGGCGGAGCACTCGGGGCGCCAGATCAGTGAGCCGTAAGCGAACAGCCAGATCGGGCCGCCTTCGTGGCGCGACAGGGTCGCATGCATGGAGGCCAGGAGTTGTTCGTGGGTCAGTTTCGGCCCAAGGTCGATAACAGGTGGATACGACAACCCCAGACCGCTATGTACGGCCTCCACCAGGCTATTGATTCGGTTACCCAAGCTGACTCCCTCACTGGCCCTGATAACTGCCAGTGTAGTGCTGAAACTGCTTCAAGCCGCTCGGACAACCACGAATGAGCAGCCATTCACAGCGTCGAGCATTGTGCGGGCCGGCGCGTCGAGATTCTGGCCCGCGCATATTCTGATGCAATTAGCTTTCCACGGCGCCTGCCATCGGGCGGGCGGTCAAGACCGCGGCGCGTAGGCGAACACGTCAGCGCGCATTTGTTGCGCGTCCATGCCAGCCACCACCAACGCGTCGAGGGTGGAATAGACCATGTTCGGCGAGCCGCTGGCGTAGACCTGGATCGATTTGAGGTCCGGGAAATCTTCGCAGACCGCTTCGTGGAGCATGCCGCAGCGCCCTTCCCAGCCGCAGAGATCACTGACCACCTGATGCAGATGCAGGTTTTCCAGGGTCTTCCACTCGTCCCAGTGCTTGAGCTCGTAGAAGTCTTCGGGACGACGCACGCCCCAGTAAACGTGTACCGGGTAAGGGAAACCCTTGGAGCGGCAATGCTCGATCAGGCTGTGCATCTGGCCCATGCCGGTGCCTGCCGCGATCAACACCAGCGGCCCGTCAGGCAGCTCGCCCAGATGAGTATCGCCAAACGGCAGCTCGACCCGCGCCATGCCTTCGCGCTGCAGCTGTTTGATCAGATTCTGTGCACTGGCTTCTCGTGCCAGCACATGCAGCTCCAGATCGCGCCCGCTTTCCGGGGCCGACGCCATGGAGAACGCGGATTTCTCGCCATCGTCGCGAGCGATCATCAGGTACTGGCCGGCGTGGTAGCGCGGCGGCTTGCCGGCAGGGGCACGCAGCATCACGCGCCAGACATCGCCACCAACCTCGACGCACTCGGTCACCTGGCAGGCGAATTTGCGCACCGGCAACTCGCCCAGCGGCAGGACGCTGTCCCAGACCACCACGCAGTCTTCCTGCGGCACCGCCAGACAGGTGTAGATTTCGCCGTGGCCCTGCAGCTCGCCGGCCTGCAGGACACTGCCTTCGACCAGCAGCGCCGAGCAGATGTGGCAATTGCCGTTGCGACAGCTTTGTGGACATTCATAACCCAGGCGCTGGGCTGCATCGAGGATCCGCTCGCCGGGCAATGTCTCAAGTACCGCGCCCGACGGCTGCAAGGTTACGCGCATCAATCTATTCCCAGCTGATTCCAGAGTTCGTCGATACGACGCGTGACGGCTTCGTCCTTGACGATGGCACGGCCCCATTCGCGGGTGGTTTCACCCGGCCACTTGTGGGTGGCATCCAGGCCCATCTTCGAGCCCAGGCCCGAGACCGGCGAGGCGAAGTCCAGGTAGTCGATCGGCGTGTTGTCGATCATCACCGTGTCGCGCTTGGGGTCCATGCGCGTGGTGATCGCCCAGATCACGTCGTTCCAGTCCCGCGCATTGATATCGTCGTCGGTGACGATAACGAACTTGGTGTACATGAACTGTCGCAAAAACGACCAGACGCCCAGCATCACGCGCTTGGCATGGCCCGGGTACTGCTTCTTCATGGTCACGACGGCCATGCGGTAGGAGCAACCTTCGGGCGGCAGGTAGAAGTCGGTGATTTCCGGGAACTGCTTCTGCAGGATCGGCACGAACACTTCGTTCAGTGCCACACCGAGAATCGCCGGCTCATCCGGTGGACGGCCGGTGTAGGTGCTGTGATAGATCGGCTTGGTGCGATGGGTGATGCGCTCCACGGTGAACACCGGGAAGCGATCGACTTCGTTGTAGTAGCCGGTGTGGTCGCCGTACGGCCCTTCATCGGCCATTTCGCCGGGATGAATCACGCCTTCGAGGACGATTTCGGCACTGGACGGCACTTGCAGGTCGTTGCCACGGCATTTGATCAATTCGGTGCGATTGCCCCGCAACAGGCCGGCGAATGCGTACTCGGAAAGGCTGTCCGGCACCGGCGTCACGGCGCCGAGAATGGTCGCCGGGTCCGCACCCAGCGCTACCGAGACCGGGAAAGGCTGGCCGGGGTGCTTGTCGCACCATTCCTTGAAGTCCAGCGCGCCGCCACGGTGGCTGAGCCAGCGCATGATGACCTTGTTGCGGCCGATGACCTGCTGGCGATAGATGCCCAGATTCTGGCGTTCTTTGTTCGGACCCTTGGTGACGGTCAGGCCCCAGGTGATCAGCGGGCCGACATCGCCTGGCCAGCAGGTCTGCACCGGCAGCATGCCCAGGTCGACGTCGTCACCTTCGATGACCACTTCCTGGCACGGCGCGTCCTTGACGACTTTCGGCGCCATGGAGATGACTTTCTTGAAGATCGGCAGCTTCGACCAGGCGTCCTTCAGCCCCTTGGGCGGTTCGGGCTCCTTGAGGAAGGCCAACAGCTTGCCGATCTCGCGCAGCTCGTCGGTCGACTCGGCGCCCATGCCCATGGCAACGCGCTCGGGTGTGCCGAACAGGTTACCAAGCACCGGGATGTCGAAGCCGGTGGGGTTTTCGAAGAGCAAGGCCGGGCCCTTGTTGCGCAAGGTGCGGTCGCAGACTTCGGTCATCTCAAGCACCGGAGAAATGGGTACCTGAATACGTTTCAATTCTCCGCGCTGCTCAAGCTGCTGCACGAAATCCCGTAGATCCTTGAATTTCATTAACCCGGCCACTTAACAAATAGATGCACATCCTACCTGCTCTGGCGGCCGACAGCAGCAGCCTTGCGCGCGATCATCCGCCTTTGGCCGCGTTTTCACTGAGGAAAATCGGCGCCAGCAGCGGCTTCATGCGCTCACCGCCTTGATCGGAGAGGTGGTTTTCGTCCATGTATTGCGAGTAACCATCAAACTCGGCACGGCAGATACCTCCCGGACACATCAGCGGCGCCGGGTCGAGCACATGCACCTGTGGGTCGTCCTTGCTCAGTTGCGTGAACAGCCTGTCGAGGAACTGCTGGCGCGCCTGATGCTCGGCAATCGGCCGGCCCAGCCGCTCGGCCGAGCGCCCAACCATCGCCAGGCTGGCGAGCCGGGCCACGGTGCCCTGACGTTGCAGCGGCACTTCCTTGAAGATCCACACCCGCGCCCCGGTCTCGCGCACGTTGCGGACCATGGCGGCGAAATCCCTGGCGATCTGCTGTTCGGCGATGCGGCGGCTGTCGTTGCGGTACAGCACGTGCTGCATGTCGCCGTCTTCCTCGCCGTACAGATACAGGCTCCAGCGCGCAGCCAGCACAACGTCACGAATCCTGTTTTCGCGGATCGATTGCAACGTGGCCTGGTTGAAGTCCTGACATTGCTGTCGGGTCTCATGACCCTCTATCGGCAGGCAACCGGACAGGCTCGCCAGCCACACCGGAATGCCGTAACGCTCGGCATCGGCGGCGATTGCCGGCAACAGCGCTGCGGCATGGCTGTCGCCCCACACCAGCTGCACCGGCGGTGCATGGCCGTCGTCGCCAAAGCGGCAGACTTTGCTCAGGTCCTCGCTCTTGCGCTGCAACAGGCAGTCCATCTGCCCCAACTGCCAGTTGCGCGCGTTGGCGTATTGCTGCGCCTGCTCGGTCAGCCGTTGCGGCATGCCATCGCCGTCACGCACCCACTGGCCCGCCGCGCCGATCACCAACAGCGCTGCCAGACCGGACCACAGCACCGGTTTGCGCCCGGCAAAAACGCGCTTTTCACGAAACGGCAGTTCGACCAGCCGCCAGCTCAGCCACGCCAGCACCAGGGTGAGCAGCACCCAGCCACCTGCTTCCAGCGCCTGCATGCCGTCGACCGACACCGCATTGGCATAGACGAATACCGGCCAGTGCCAGAGGTACCACGAATAGGAAATCAGCCCGACGCCGACCATCACCGGCAGGCTCAACAGGCGCCCCACCAGCGTCGGCGCATGGCCATTGGCCCAGATCATCGCCGTGGCGCCCAGCACCGGCAGCAGCGCGGCCCAGCCGGGGAACTGAGTGTATTTATCGAAACCGAAGATGGCGTACAGCACCGCTGCAAATCCAGCCAGGCTCACGCCCTGATACGTCATGGGCGACAGTTTGCGCTCAGTGGCAGGAAGCACCGCCAGCATCGCGCCGCACAACAACTCCCACGCGCGCATCGGCAGCAGGAAAAACGCGGCATCGGGCTCGCGGCGGATCACCCAGACATTGGCCGCGAACGACACCAGCAACAGACCGAACAGCATCCAGCGCCAATGCCGCAAGAAGCGCGTCAGCAAGACCATCAGCAGCGGAAAGAGAATGTAGTACTGCTCTTCGACCGAGAGCGACCAGGTGTGCAGCAGCGGTTTGAAATCCGAAGCCGGATTGAAATAGCCATCCTGACGCATGAACAGGATGTTGGAGATGAACATCGCCTGGTAGCGTACCGCGCGGCCGAGCTGCGAGTAGTCGTTGGCGGGCATCAGCAGCCAGCCGACCAGCAGCACCGCCAGCATCATCACGCTCAGGGCGGGGATGATGCGCCGGGCCCGGCGTGCCCAGAAATCGACAAAGCTGAAGCGCCCGGCGCCGATTTCCCGAAAGATGATCGAGGTGATCAGAAAGCCCGAGATGACGAAAAACACATCGACACCCACGAAACCGCCGCTGAGGGCGCCAAACCCGAAGTGGTAAAGCACCACTGGAATGACGGCCAGAGCCCGCAGCCCGTCGATGTCCCGACGATTGCCAAAGGTATGCATGACGCTCCTTGTCCCGCTTTTCTAATTATTGAACGCAAAAAAATGGTGCCCTGATGGACACCATTTTTCTACAGCCGTTCAGCGCCTGCCGAATAGGCGGCTTACTTGCGCTTCATCGACAGGAAGAACTCGTCGTTGGTCTTGGTCGTTTTCAGCTTGTCGACCAGGAACTCGATGGCAGCCACTTCATCCATCGGGTGCAGCAGCTTGCGCAGAATCCACATGCGTTGCAGCTCGTCGTCGGCCGTCAGCAACTCTTCGCGGCGAGTACCGGAACGGTTGATGTTGATGGCCGGGAAAACGCGCTTTTCAGCGATCTTGCGATCCAGAGGCAGCTCCATGTTGCCGGTGCCCTTGAATTCTTCGTAGATCACTTCGTCCATCTTCGAGCCGGTTTCAACCAGCGCGGTGGCGATGATGGTCAGCGAGCCGCCTTCTTCGATGTTACGGGCAGCACCGAAGAAACGCTTCGGTTTTTCCAGCGCGTGGGCGTCGACACCACCGGTCAGGACCTTGCCGGAGCTCGGGATGACGGTGTTGTAGGCACGGGCCAGACGGGTGATGGAGTCCAGCAGGATGACCACGTCCTTCTTGTGCTCGACCAGGCGCTTGGCCTTCTCGATCACCATTTCGGCGACTTGCACGTGACGGGTTGGCGGTTCGTCGAAGGTGGAGGCGACCACTTCGCCGCGCACAGTGCGCTGCATTTCGGTCACTTCTTCAGGGCGCTCGTCGATCAGCAGAACGATCAGATGGCACTCTGGGTTGTTACGGGTGATGTTGGCTGCGATGTTCTGCAGCATGATGGTCTTGCCCGCCTTTGGCGGTGCGACGATCAGGCCGCGCTGGCCCTTGCCGATCGGGGCACACAGGTCGATCACGCGACCGGTGAGGTCTTCGGTGGAACCGTTGCCGGCTTCCATCTTCAGACGAATGTTCGGGAACAGCGGCGTCAGGTTTTCGAACAGAATCTTGTTCTTCGCGTTTTCCGGACGGTCGAAGTTGATGGTGTCGACCTTGAGCAGTGCGAAGTAACGCTCGCCTTCCTTCGGTGGGCGAATCTTGCCGACGATGGTGTCGCCCGTGCGAAGGTTGAAGCGGCGGATCTGGCTCGGCGAGACGTAGATGTCGTCAGGGCCGGCGAGGTAGGAAGCGTCTGCGGAGCGGAGGAAGCCGAAGCCATCCTGGAGGATCTCCAGCACGCCATCACCCGAGATTTCCTCGCCGCTTTTAGCGTGCTTCTTCAGCAGGGAGAAAATCACATCCTGCTTGCGCGAACGGGCCATATTTTCAATGCCCATCTGTTCGGCCATTTCGAGCAGATCGGTAATAGGCTTTTGCTTGAGTTCAGTCAGGTTCATATAGGAATGACGTAATCATGTATGAAGGGAGAAATTAAGCTTTTGGCTTAATGAGGCCGCGCCGCAGAGAAGGCGACAGGATCGCGTAAAAATCGAAAGGAGAGCGTCGGCGACGGCTAGCAGGGGGCAACGGAGAAGCCGTTGCGGGGCCGAATGTACCACTTGATTTTCCGAGCGTCTAGTGCAACGCCAGAAAAAAGCCCCGCAATTTGCGGGGCTTTAGCGCCATCAGATGTTGGCGTCGAGGAACGCTTGCAGCTGGGACTTGGACAGTGCGCCGACCTTGGTGGCCGCCACTTCGCCGTCCTTGAACAGCATCAGGGTCGGAATACCGCGCACGCCGTGCTTGGCCGGGGTTTCCTGGTTTTCGTCGATGTTCAGCTTGGCGACGGTCAGCTTGCCTTCGTAGGAGGCAGCGATATCGTCCAGAACAGGAGCGATCATTTTGCAAGGGCCGCACCACTCAGCCCAGTAATCCACCAGCACAGGGCCGCTAGCCTTCAGGACATCGGCATCGAAGCTCGCGTCGCTGACGTGTTTGATAAGGTCGCTACTCATGAGAATTCTCCGAGGTCATAGGCAAAAAAACGTGGCCCATCATAACTGTGTCGGGTCGTGACAGGAAGGCGCTGGCGATTGTCTCTTGCTATGGAGATTCATGACTAGCTTTATTGAAGTGACTACGGCTCAACCCTTGACCGTGCTTCTGGCCGAAGGCCGTGGGAGCCTGGCTTGCCGGCGATCTGCCGGGAACCGGCAGCAAAACCATTCAACCTGGGTGTATCAGACAAACCACATCTGCTGGGTTTACTGCCGCTGCGCGCCAGATCGCCGGCAAGCCGGGCTCCTACGGCCTTCGGCCAGAGGCGGATCGCGAACAGGCCCCGAGAGCTCCGGCCAGCAGCGAGGGGCCTTCAACCCGACGGCGCAACAAACACGATCCCGGTGCGCAGCGCCGCGCCTCTTATATGTTCCTGCATCGCCTTCTGCGCGGGCCCCGAGGCGTTGCGGCCCAGGGCCCGAAGGATCTTGCGGTGCTCCTGCCAGGTTTCCATCGCCCTTCCCGGGCGAATGAACGGCAGCTTCTGGCTCTCCAGAAAGATGTCGGCGCTGGCGGTGATGATGTCGAGGATCGCCTGATTGCCGCTGGCGACCAGAATCCTGCGGTGGAAATCGAAATCCAGCTTTGACGCGCACTCGAAATCCCCGGCCTTCAGCTCAAGGCGCATGGCCTCGACGTTGTCTTCCAGCGCATCGCGCTCGTCGGCGGTCAAGGTCACAGCCGCAAGGCCTGCGGCGAAACCTTCGAGCGCATAGCGCAACTGAAAGGTCTCCGCAGGCGATGCGTGAGCCGCATGGGGCCAGGAAAAACCCTGCGTGCGCTGTTGTGGTTCAGGAATCGCCTGCACGAACACGCCCTTGCCCGGCTGCACGCTGACCACGCCCAACGCACTGAGCGACGACAACGCTTCGCGCAAAGACGCGCGACTCACCCCCAGCCGCACCGCCAGATCACGCTGCGAAGGCAGGCTGTCGCCGGGGCCGTAGCCTTGTTCGGCGATCAGTTTGCGGATCGCCTGGAAGGCGGCTTCGGGTACTGCAACAGAGCTGGAATGCATGGCAATTCGTACGCGGCGACAGTGGGAAAACCCTCTTTTATAGCCATCGCGCCGATTCGGCAAGTCACGCCCAAGCCAGGTGCGGCGGGCCCTGCATCCGCGCCAAAGCGGGGCGCGAGACTTGCCAACTGTTCAGACCAGTTAGACCACATCAGCCCTGCAGCCCGCATTCCGTGGTCACGTTTCAACGACTGGCATGGGCTGTGCACTGGCGCATGACCATCACCCCTGATTCGCCTTTACCTCAGTTCGATCCGGAGATGTCCCATGACCCAGCGTTACAGCGCCCTGCTCGCCGCCCTGTTTGCCAGCCTGATGCTCGGCCAGGCCCCCGCCCACGCCAACGGTCTGGATGACGTGACCTCCCGCGGCGTCCTGAAAGTCGCCGTGCCCCAGGACTTCCCGCCGTTCGGCTCGGTCGGCCCTGACATGAAGCCCCGCGGCCTGGACATCGACACCGCGCAACTGATCGCCGACCAGTTGAAGGTCAAGCTGGAGCTGACCCCGGTCAACAGCACCAACCGCATCCCGTTCCTGACCACCGGCAAGGTCGATCTGGTGATCTCGAGCCTGGGCAAGAACCCGGACCGCGAGAAGGTCATCGACTTCTCCCGCGCCTACGCGCCCTTCTATCTCGCCGTGTTCGGCCCGCCTGACGCAGCCATCGCCGGGGTCGATGACCTCAAGGGCAAGACCATCAGCGTGACCCGCGGCGCCATCGAAGACATCGAGCTGACCGCCGTTGCACCGAAAGAGGCGACCATCAAGCGCTTCGAAGACAACAACTCGACCATCGCGGCCTACCTGGCCAACCAGACCGACCTGATCGCCAGCGGCAACGTGGTGATGGTGGCGATCAGCGAGAAGAACCCCAAGCGTATCCCGGCGCTGAAGGTCAAGCTCAAGGACTCGCCAGTCTACGTCGGCGTGAACAAGGGCCAGCCGGAGCTGCTGGCCAAGGTCAACGAGATTCTCGAAGCGGCGAAGCAAGACGGCGCGCTGGAAAAGAACGCGCAGACCTGGCTAAAGCAGCCACTGCCGGCCGATCTCTGATTCACGCCTGCTGATCCGAGGCTAATACATGGCTTATCAGTTCGATTTCATCCCGGTGCTGCACAACGCCGACCTGTTGTTGCGCGGCGCCCTGTTCACCCTGGAGCTGACCGCCATCGGCACCTTGCTGGGGGTCAGCGTCGGCATCGTCGGCGCGATTGTCCGGGCCTGGAAGATCCAACCGTTCTCGGCGCTGTTCGGCGTCTACGTCGAGCTGATCCGCAACACACCGTTTCTGGTGCAGCTGTTCTTCATCTTCTTCGGCCTGCCGTCACTGGGGCTGAAGATTTCCGAATGGCAGGCGGCGGTGCTGGCGATGGTGATCAATCTGGGCGCCTATTCGACGGAGATCATCCGCGCCGGCATCCAGGCCATCCCGCGCGGGCAGCTTGAAGCCTCGGCGGCGCTGGCGATGACGCGCTTCGAAACCTTTCGCTACGTGGTGCTGGCGCCGGCGCTGGCCAAGGTCTGGCCGGCCCTGAGCAGCCAGATCATCATCGTGATGCTGGGTTCGGCGGTCTGTTCGCAGATCGCCACCGAAGAATTGAGCTTTGCCGCCAACTTCATCCAGTCGCGCAACTTCCGTGCATTCGAGACCTACATCGTCACCACGCTGATCTACCTGGCCATGGCGCTGCTGATTCGGCAACTGCTGGCCTGGTTCGGTCGTCGTTACATCGCCAGGAGCCGCTGATGGATTTCACTTTCTGGGACATCGTGCGCAACCTGCTCACCGGCCTGCAATGGACGCTGGCGCTGTCGCTGGTGGCGTTCATCGGCGGCGGCGTGATCGGTCTGCTGGTCATGATGCTGCGAATCAGTGACACGCCGTTCTTCCGCGCCCTGGCGCGCGGCTATATCGAGCTGTTTCAGGGCACGCCGCTGTTGATGCAGCTGTTTCTGGTGTTCTTCGGCGTGGCGCTGCTGGGGGTGGACATCTCGCCCTGGGTCGCCGCCGCGCTGGCCCTAACGCTGTTCACCAGCGCGTACCTGGCTGAGATCTGGCGCGGTTGCGTCGAGTCGATTGCCAATGGCCAGTGGGAAGCCTCGGCCAGCCTGGCGTTCACGCCGTGGGAACAGCTGCGTTACGTGATCCTGCCCCAGGCCCTGCGCATCGCCGTTGCACCGACCGTGGGCTTTTCGGTGCAAGTGGTCAAAGGCACTGCGGTGACCTCGATCATCGGTTTCACCGAGCTGACCAAGACCGGCGGCATGCTCGCCAACGCCACCTTCGAGCCTTTCATGGTCTACGGCCTCGTCGCCGCAGGCTACTTCCTGCTTTGCTACCCGCTGTCGCTCAGCGCGCGCTACCTGGAAAGGAGACTTCATGCCTCTGCTTAGAATTTCCGCCCTGCACAAATACTACGGCGACCACCACGTGCTCAAAGGCATCGACCTGAGCGTCGAGGAAGGCCAGGTGGTGGCGATCATCGGTCGCAGCGGCTCGGGCAAGAGCACCTTGCTGCGCACGCTCAACGGCCTGGAGTCGATCAACGATGGCGTGATCGAAGTCGACGGCGAATACCTGGACGCCGCCCGCGCCGACCTGCGCAGCCTGCGGCAGAAAGTCGGCATGGTGTTCCAGCAGTTCAACCTGTTCCCGCACCTGACCGTGGGCGAGAACGTGATGCTCGCCCCGCAGGTGGTGAAGAAAACCTCAAAGGCCGAAGCTGCGAAACTGGCCAAGCAGATGCTCGAACGCGTCGGCCTCGGGGAGAAGTTCGACGCTTTCCCGGATCGCCTCTCGGGCGGCCAGCAGCAGCGCGTCGCCATCGCCCGCGCCCTGGCGATGTCGCCGAAAGTACTGCTGTGCGACGAGATCACCTCGGCGCTGGACCCCGAATTGGTCAACGAAGTGCTCAACGTGGTGCGCGAGCTGGCCAAGGACGGCATGACCCTGATCATGGTGACCCACGAAATGCGCTTCGCCCGGGAAGTCGGCGACAAGCTGGTGTTCATGCACCAGGGCAAGGTGCATGAAGTCGGCGACCCCAGGGAGCTGATGGCCAACCCGAAAACGCCGGAGCTCGCGAACTTCATCGGCTCGGTGGAACACGCCTGAAAACGGTCACAAAAATGTCATCTTGCCACTAATCTGCACCGATAATGGCTTCCTGTTTGGCGACAATGGCGGATCGTGGCACGATGTCGGGGTTAACGACCGAGACTTTTTGACCATGCCGCCATCCACCGAAAAAAACCTCTCGCTGATCGCCGCGATCGACCTGGGCTCCAACAGCTTTCACATGGTTGTTGCCAAAGCCCACCAAGGGGAAATCCGCATCCTTGAGCGGCTCGGCGAGAAAGTGCAGCTGGCCGCCGGGATCGACGACGAGCGCAAGCTCAGCGAAGAATCCATGCAACGCGGGCTCGATTGCCTCAAGCGCTTCGCCCAATTGATCAACGGCATGCCGCCGGGCGCCGTGCGGATCGTCGGCACCAATGCCCTGCGCGAAGCGCGCAACCGTAATCAATTCATTCACCGCGCCGAAGAAATCCTCGGCCACCCGGTCGAGGTCATTTCCGGCCGTGAAGAAGCGCGTCTGATTTACCTGGGCGTGTCCCACACCCTGGCCGACACCCCTGGCAAGCGCCTGGTGGCGGACATCGGTGGCGGCAGTACCGAGTTCATCATCGGTCAGCGCTTCGAACCCCTGCTGCGCGAAAGCCTGCAGATGGGCTGCGTGAGCTTCACCCAGCGCTACTTCAAGGACGGCAAGATCACTCCGGCCCGCTACGCCCAGGCCTACACGGCGGCGCGCCTGGAGATCATGAGCATCGAGCACGCGCTGCATCGCCTGACCTGGGATGAAGCGATCGGTTCGTCCGGCACCATCCGCGCCATCGGCCTGGCGCTCAAGGCGGGCGGTCACGGCAACGGCGAGGTCAACGCCGAAGGCCTGGCCTGGCTCAAGCGCAAATTGATGAAGCTGGGCGAGGTCGACAAGATCGATTTCGACGGCATCAAGCCCGACCGCCGTGCGATCTTCCCGGCGGGCCTGGCGATTCTGGAAGCGATTTTCGACGCGCTGAACCTTGAGCGCATGGATCACTGCGAAGGCGCGCTGCGTGAAGGTGTGCTGTATGACCTGCTGGGCCGTCATCACCACGAAGACGTGCGCGAGCGCACCCTGACCTCGCTGATGGACCGTTATCACGTGGATCTGGAGCAAGCCGAGCGCGTCGAGCGCAAGGCGCTGTCGGCACTGGATCAGGTGGCGGCTGCCTGGGAGCTGGAAGACGAGCTGTACCGCGATCTGTTGAGCTGGGCGGCCAAAGTGCATGAGGTGGGCCTGGACATCGCCCACTATCACTACCACAAGCACGGCGCCTATCTGATCGAGCACTCGGACCTGGCAGGGTTCTCGCGGGAAGATCAGCAAATGCTCGCGCTGCTGGTGCGCGGCCATCGCCGCAACATTCCCAAAGACAAGTTCGCCGAGTTCGGCGATGAAGGCGTGAAGCTGATTCGTCTGTGCGTGCTGCTGCGCTTCGCGATCCTGTTCCACCACATTCGCGGCACCCAAGAGATGCCGCAACCTGTGTTGACCGCCAACGACAACCAGCTCGACGTGCTGTTCCCCGATGGCTGGCTGGAAAACAACCAGCTGACTCAGGCCGACTTCGAACTGGAAGCGGAGTGGCTGACCCGAGTCGGCATCGTCCTCAGCGTACGCTGAGGACCGGGTTGCTCAATTTCTCCAGCAACGTCGCCTGCACATTGCGGGCGTTCTGGTTGCCGGTCGGGGTGCTGCGCACGTAGCGCCCGTCCGGCTGCAGAATCCAGGCGTGGGTGTTGTCAGTCAGATACCCTTCGATTTCCTTCTTCACCCGCAGAATCAGCTTCTTGCCCTCCACCGGGAAGCAAGTCTCGACGCGCTTGTCGAGGTTGCGTTCCATCCAGTCGGCGCTGGACAGGAACATCTGCTCGTCGCCGCCATTGAGGAAGTAGAACACCCGCGTGTGCTCCAGGAAGCGGCCGATGATCGAGCGCACCTGAATGTTGTGGGAAACCCCCGGAACGCCTGGACGCAGGCAGCACATGCCGCGCACGATCAGGTCGATCTTCACGCCGGTCTGGCTGGCCTTGTACAGCGCGCGGATGATCTTGGGATCGGTCAGCGAGTTGAACTTGGCGATGATGTGCGCCGGCTTGCCCTCGGCCGCGAACTGGGTCTCGCGGGCGATCATGTCGAGCATGCCTTTCTTCAGGGTAAACGGCGCGTGCAGCAGCTTCTTCATGCGCAGTGTCTTGCCCATGCCGATCAGCTGGCTGAACAGTTTGCCGACGTCTTCGCACAGCGCGTCGTCGGAAGTCAGCAGGCTGTAGTCGGTGTACAGCCGCGCGTTGCCCGCGTGGTAGTTACCGGTGCCCAGGTGCGCATAACGCACGATTTCGCCCGCCTCGCGACGCAGGATCAGCATCATCTTGGCGTGGGTCTTGAAGCCGACCACACCGTAGATCACCACCGCACCGGCCGCTTGCAGGCGGCTGGCCAGTTGCAGGTTGGATTCTTCGTCGAAGCGCGCACGCAGTTCGATGACCGCCGTCACTTCCTTGCCGTTACGCGCGGCGTCCACTAGCGCATCGACGATTTCCGAGTTGGCGCCGCTGCGGTACAGGGTCTGGCGCACGGCCAGAACGTGCGGGTCTTTCGCGGCCTGACGCAGCAAGTCCACGACAGGCGTGAAGGATTCGAACGGGTGCAGCAGCAGAATGTCCTGCTTGCTGATCACGTTGAAGATGTTTTCGCTGTTCTGCAGAAGCTTCGGAATCGCCGGGGTGAACGGCGCGTGTTGCAATTCCGGATGGCTGTCCAGGCCGGTAATGCTGAACAGGCGCGTCAGGTTCACCGGGCCATTGACCTGATACAACTCGCTCTCGCTCAGGTTGAACTGCTTGAGCAGGTAATCGGACAGGTGTTTGGGGCAGGTGTCGGCCACTTCCAGGCGAACGGCGTCGCCATAACGACGGGAGAACAGCTCGCCACGCAGGGCACGGGCAAGGTCTTCGACGTCTTCGGAATCCAGCGCAAGGTCGGCGTTACGGGTCAGGCGGAACTGGTAGCAGCCCTTGACCTTCATGCCCTGGAACAGGTCATCGGCGTGGGCGTGGATCATCGACGACAGGAACACGTAGTTGTCGCCCGGGCCGCCGACGTCTTCCGGCACCTTGATGATGCGCGGCAGCAGGCGTGGCGCAGGAATGATCGCCAGACCCGAATCGCGGCCGAAGGCGTCGATGCCTTCGAGCTCGACGATGAAGTTCAGCGACTTGTTCACCAAGAGTGGGAACGGGTGCGTCGGGTCCAGACCGATCGGGGTGATGATCGGTGCGATCTCGTCGCGGAAGTAACGACGCACCCAGGTCTTGAGCTTGGTGGTCCAGTAGCGACGACGGATGAAGCTGACCTGATGCTTTTCCAGCTCCGGCAGCAGGATGTCGTTGAGGATGGCGTACTGGCGGTCGACATGGCCGTGAACCAGCTCGCTGATGCGCGCCAGCGCCTGATGCGGCTGCAAGCCATCGGCACCGGCCTGTTCGCGGGCGAAATTGATCTGTTTCTTGAGCCCGGCCACGCGGATTTCGAAGAATTCGTCCAGGTTGCTGGAGAAGATCAGCAGGAACTTGAGGCGTTCGAGCAGCGGGTAGGATTCATCCAGTGCCTGCTCCAGCACGCGGATGTTGAACTGCAACTGCGACAGCTCGCGGTGGATATAGAGGCTGCTGTCGTCCAGATTGGGAATCACGATGGCCGGGGTAACCGGGGCATGCGGCTCGGGGGCCGCCACCACCTCGATGGTCGGTTCGACCATGGCCGTGATTTCCTGCGTCACGGCCTGAGGTTCAAGTTCAACTGCGGCTTCTGTGGTTCCTTCGGTGCTCATGTCTAATCCTGTAAGGCAATTGCCCTTTGACCATTGGGCTGCGCTGGCGGCTGAAGGGGTGAGGAGCCGATCACGCGTTAAACCCCGCGATGAAATCAGTGACGAACAGTAACGCAGACCGGTCACCGAGGCCACGGGCGGGCAAACGTGACAGTTATAAGCCAGCTTTATGACTCTTACATGACAGGTACATTTCCCTGGCTCATGTTCTCCGCTTAACCGCTTCCTAGACGACAATTCCCTTTGTTTTGTAGGAAACTTTAACGCCGAGACACATTTCGACACTTTCCTAGACGTCGTCGGCGAGTTAGGCTGCGCGTTCATTTCGCCAGCACCTACATGATGCTCCAGCAATTTTTACAAGAATTTGGCTACTTCGCCCTTTTCCTCGGAACCTTCTTCGAAGGCGAGACGATTCTGGTCCTCGCCGGATTTCTCGCGTTCCGTGGGTACATGGACATCAATCTGGTCGTGGTGGTTGCCTTCTTCGGCAGCTACGCAGGCGATCAGCTCTGGTATTTCATGGGGCGCAGGCATGGCCGCAAATTGCTGGCGCGCAAGCCGCGCTGGCAGATGCTCGGTGACCGGGCCCTGGACCACATTCGCAAGCACCCGGACATCTGGGTGCTGAGCTTCCGGTTCGTCTATGGCCTGCGTACGGTGATGCCGGTGGCCATTGGCCTGTCCGGGTATCCGCCGGGGCGCTACCTGCTGCTCAATGGCATTGGTGCGGCGATCTGGGCCGCGGCCCTGGGCGCTGCCGCCTACAAGTTCGGCGCCGTGCTCGAAGGGCTGCTGGGCAACGTCAAGAAATACGAGCTGTGGGTGCTCGGCGCCCTGCTGGTGATCGGCGGGCTGCTGTGGCTGCGCCGGCGGATCAAGAACGCGCGCATCGCCCGCGAAGCCAAACTGGCGCCGGCCCCGGTCGACGTCAAGGACCGGCCAGACGAGTGACCCGGCCCCGAGCGCAATACAGCAGGATTGCGCTCGCCAGCGTGTAACCGAGCAACACCACCCACCCCAGCGCGCTGAACGGCCACAGGCCCACCACCGGCGCCAGCGCCATCAGCGGCAGATTCGCCACCAGCCGCACCCCTTCCAGCTTCAACGCCGCAGGCCGGTTCTCCAGCGCCGCGCCGAACACGAACAGCCCCAACGCCACCCACACCCAGCCCACGATCAGCGCAGGCGCGGGCAGCACTGCGCCGTTTGAAAGCAGGTAACTGCCCAGCAAGGTGTAGAGCGAAAACTGCGCGCCCACATACACCTGCTGCCCCAGGCTCAGCGGCACCTCGAACTTGCGGAACTGGCTCAATTCAGATTTGTGAATCGGATAGCGGGCGGCGACGTCCGCCGGGCGCCAGCCGGTGGGCATAAACCAGATCCGCAGCTTGTCGCGCCACGAGCGCGTGCGCCGCGCATCCTGCAGCAACTGCGCGTAGAACTGCACGTTGGCCCACAGCGGGTTCCAGCTGCGCAGCGGCGTGGTCACGCCGAAGATCGGCGGCTCGCTGTCCAGCTCCTCCTGAAAGGTGCCGAACAGCCGGTCCCAGACAATGAACACCCCGCCGTAATTGCGATCCATGTAGACAAGGTTCTGCGCATGGTGAGCACGATGATTGGACGGCGTGACAAAAAACCACTCGAACCCGCCCAGCTTGGGAATGTGCCGGGTGTGCACCCAGAACTGGTACAGCAGGTTGAGCGACGCCACGGCGACGAACACCACCAGCGGCACGCCGATCACCGCCAGCGGCAGGTAGAAAATCCAGCTCAGCAGAAACCCGGTGCTGGTCTGACGCAGCGCGGTGGAGAGGTTGTAGTCCTCGCTCTGGTGATGCACCGAATGCGCCGCCCACAGGATGTTGCGCTCATGCCCCATGCGGTGCAGCCAGTAGTAGCAGAGGTCATAGAGAACGAAGGCCATCACCCAGACCCAGACGCTGTCAGCGGACAACTCCCACAACGCCAGATGCCTCAAGGCAAAGGCGTAGGTGACCAAGCCCACCCCTTTGGTCAGCAAGCCCGTGGTGGTCGACAACACGCCGGTGCTGAGGCTGTTGATGGCGTCGGCGACCCGATAATTGCTGACCTTGCGCCAGCGGTCGGCCAGCAATTCCACAGCAATCAGCACAAAGAAAAACGGCACCGCGTACAGAATGAAATCCATGAACGCCACCCAGCGACGAAACGTTCGAGATTAGGTCGGCCCGGCACAAACCCTATGGCAACAGATGACAAATTAGTAGACATTTGACGACATCGCTGGCGCGGCGCAGCTGTCGCCCACGCCGGGAAACCCCATGAAAGGGAGCACCTGCATGAGCAAGAAAGTGGCGGTCATTCTCTCCGGTTGCGGCGCCCAGGACGGCGCGGAAATTCAAGAAAGCGTGCTCACCCTGCTGCGCCTGGACCAGCGCGGCGCCGAGGTGAAATGCTTCGCGCCCAACATCGCCCAGCACCATGTGATCGATCACCTGACCGGCAAAGAGACCGGCGAAACCCGCAACGTGCTGGTCGAATCCGCGCGCATCGCCCGCGGCGCCATCGAAGACATTCGCGAAGCCGACATCAGCCAGTTCGATGCACTGATCATACCCGGCGGCTTCGGCGCGGCGAAAAACCTCTCCAACTTCGCCACAGAGGGCGCAGGCTGCAAGGTCCAGGCAGAAGTGCTGGCCATGGCCGAAGCCTTCGCCGAAGCTGGCAAACCCATCGGCCTGATCTGCGTGTCCCCGGCGCTGGCGGCCAAGATCTACGGCCCGGGCGTGACTTGCACCATCGGCAACGACGCCGACACCGCGGCCAAAATCTGCAAAATGGGCGGCAAGCACCAGGAATGCGAAGTGAGCGACATCGTCGAGGACAAGGACCGCAAGCTGGTCAGCACCCCGGCCTACATGGTGGCCACGTCCATCAGCGAAGTGGCGTCGGGGATCAACAAGCTGGTGGATCGGGTGTTGGAGTTGGTGCAAGAGCAGGATGCCTGACAGCCGCGGCGCGCTCGCGATCGGCGTCTGCCCGAAGGGCGTGGGAGCCGGCTTGCTGGCGAATGCATTCTTTCAGACACCCCAACGGTGACTGACACACCGCATTCGCCAGCAAGCCGGCTCCCACAGGTTTTGTGTCGTTAGTCAGCCGGGATACTCTCGGGCCAGCCGGGTCAGAATCCGGTCCAGCGAGTTGGCGAACGCCTGTTTCTCGCGATCGCCATAGGCGCCCTGCCCGCCACCGGCTTGCCCCTGCTCGCGCAGGTCGGTGAACAGGTTGCGCACGGCCAGGCGTTCGCCCATGTTCTTCTCGTCGAACTCCTTGCCACGCGGGTCCAGCGCAGCCACGCCCTTTTTCACCAGCCGGTCGGCCAGCGGCACGTCGCTGCAGATCACCAGCTCACCGGGCACGGCGTTCTCGACCAGATAATCATCCGCCGCGTCCATGCCGCTGGGCACCACGATCAGCTTGACCAGCGCGAACGCAGGCTTGGGCACGGCCTGCCCGGCCACCAGCACCACCTCGAACTGACGCTTGAGGGCGAACTTGACGACCTGATCCCGCGCTGCCCTGGGGCAGGCATCGGCGTCGATCCACACGCGCATTTCATGTACTCCACAATTCGCTTGTTGTAGGAGTGAGCTTGCTCGCGAATGCGGTGTATCTGCGACAGAGATGTCGTCTGATCGACAGCATTCGCGAGCAAGCTCACTCCCACAGGTTTTAAGCGGCTTCTACCCGGCGCTTCTCGGCCAGACGACTACGCCCATACAGCACCGCAATCGCCACCAGCGCCACGGCCTGGGCCGACAACGAGTACGCATCGGCGTGGATCCCCAGCCAGTCGAACTCGAAGAACGGTACCGGACGCGTGCCGAAGATGCCCGCTTCCTGCAACGCCTTGACGCCGTGCCCGGCGAACACCACCGACAGCGCGCACAAGAGCGCAGCGTTGATGCTGAAGAACAGCGCCAGCGGCAGCTTGGCCGAACCGCGCAGAATCACCCACGCCAGGCCCACCAGCAGCACCAGCGCCGTCGCACCACCGGCCAGCACCGCGTTGTGCCCGGCGGGACCTGCCTGCAGCCACAGGGTTTCGTAGAACAGAATCACCTCGAACAGCTCGCGATACACCGAGAAGAACGCCAGCACCGCAAAGCCGAAGCGACCGCCGCCACCGACCAGGCTGCTCTTGATGTAATCCTGCCAGGCCGCTGCATGACGACGGTCGTGCATCCACACGCCCAGCCACAGCACCATCACCGCCGCGAACAGCGCCGTCGCGCCCTCGAGCAATTCGCGCTGCGAGCCACTGACATCGATCACGTACGCCGCCAGCGCCCAGGTACCCAGCCCGGCCAGCAACGCCAGGCCCCAGCCGACGTTGACGCTGCGCACCGCCGACTGCTGGCCGGTGTTGCGCAAAAACGCCAGAATCGCCGCCAGCACCAGAATCGCTTCCAGCCCTTCACGCAGCAGAATCAATAGGCCGGAAATGAAACTCAGCGACGTGCTTAGGCCGTCGCTGCCCAGCAACTGCGCCGATTCCTTGAGCTTGCTCTTGGCCGTGTCCAGCCGCTGCGCCGCCTGCTCGACCGGCAAGCCGTCCTGCAGCGACTGCCGATAGGCCATCAGCGCCTTCTCGGTGTCCTTGCGCACGTTGGCGTCGACGTTGTCCAGCGAGCTTTCCACCAGCTCGAAGCCTTCCAGATACGCCGCCACAGACAGATCGTAGGCCTGTTCGCGATCGCCGGAACGGTACGCGGCCAGGCTCTTGTCCAGCGTCGCGCTGGTGTAGTCGAGCAGTTGCGCCGGCCCACGCTGAACCTGCGGCGGCTGCGCACGCTGGGCACGGAAGGCGGCCGCCGCTTGCGGGCCTTCTGCAGCCAGCACCTCGGCCGGGGTCTGGCGGGCCAGGTCGGCGAGGTTGAACGTCTTGACCGGCTCGGCCTTGGCGTCGGCGGTGAAGCTGGCGATGTAGGTCGCCACATCCCAGCGCTGACGGTCATCGAGCTGATCGGCGAACGACGGCATGTCGGTGCCTTCGATGCCCAGCCCCAGCGTGCTGTAGACGTCGTACAGGCTCAGGCGGTCAAAGCGCGCCGCATCACGCATGTTGGCGGGTGCCGGCTCCATACCGACAGAGGCCGGGCCATCGCCGGCACCCGTGGCGCCATGGCACACCGAGCAATACTGGGCGAACAGCGGCGCTCCCCGCGCGGCGTCCGGCGTGATGATCGGCGCCTGACTCACCTCATAGGCCACGGCCAGTTTCGCGCCCAGTTGCCGCGCCTGACGCGCCACCTGCGCCCCGTCCTGCTTCTGCTCGACCGCTTCGAGCAGCGCCTTGGCGCCTTGCGCCAGTTCAGCCTGCTCGGCGCGAGCGGGCAGGCCTGCGATCAGGTCCTGCACGGCGCCGAGAAACTCGATCTGTTCATGGTATTCGGCTTCATCGACGACCTTGCCGTCCGCCACCGTGGCCGGGTAATCGGCGCTGACGTAGTTGAACAGATGCAGGGCCTGGGCGGCGCCATCGACGGAGTCGGCCCGGGAAGCGGCGCTGAACAGGGTCAGCAGCGCCATCGCCAGGCAGGTCATCACGCGTGAAAGGGAAAACATGAGTGAATCTCAAATAGAAATGCGAAGGGTTGTTATTGTTCATGTCTACCGCCGCGCACTCAAGCTTCACCGCGCAAATGGCCTGATTTTCCGGCTGAAAATGCCGCGAATCAGTGCCCGGCGAGAGATTCGGGTCTGACAAGAAGATGTGTGAACTGTCTGTCAGAACGGTCCGAAACTGGCGTAAGCCATCAAAAAGCCATTGTCTTGGCCCGAGTCATCCTTATAATCCCGGCCCACCATGGCAGGCGGCCATCATCCGCCATGCCTCTACACCGGGCCTCTTGCCCCTCCAATGGACCCGCCTTCACTGGCTCAATCAAGCCAGGCGGCTTTTTCAAGGATTGATCTTGATGTCTTCCCGCGCCTTGACTGCACTCGCGCTGATTACCGCCGTGCAACTGACCGGCTGTGCCGCGTTTCGCAACTACGATTCAGAGCTGCAGCAGACCAACCAGCAACTCACCAGCGGCAACGTCGACGGCGCGCTGACCCTGCTGGAAAAGAACAACACCGGCGAAGACAAAGACCTGCTCTATTACTTCGAGAAAGGCGAACTGCTGCGTTCCAAGGGCGACCTGGCCGGCAGCCAGGCGGCCTGGACCCGAGCCGACCAGACGGTGATCGCCTGGGAAGACTCGGTCAAACTCGACAGCGGCAAGTACCTGGCCCAGTTCGGCAGCTACCTGGTGAACGACAAGGTGCGCCGCTACGAAGGCTACGACTACGAAAAGGTCATGCTGACCACCCAGATGGCGCTGAACCTGCTGGCGAAGAACGACTTCGAAGGCGCGCGCACCGAAATCAAGAAAACCCACGAGCGCGAAGCCGTCATCGCCGAACTGCGCGACAAGCAGTACCTCAAGAGCGAAGACGAAGCCAAGACTCAGGGCGTGAGCACGCAGTACAAGGACCTCAAGGGCTATCCGGTGGAGTCCCTGGATGCGCCTGAAGTCGTCAGCCTGAAGAACAGCTATCAGAGCGCGTTCAGCCATTATCTGGCCGGTTTCGTCTACGAAGCGCTGGGCGAGAAAGACCTGGCTGCGCCGGGCTATCGTCAGGCCGCAGAGCTGCGCCCGAACACTCCACTGCTGGATCAGGCGCTGCTCAATCTGGACGCCGCCGGCAGCAAGAACTCCGCCACCGACGGCAGCGAAGTGCTGATCGTGGTGCAGACCGGTTTCGCCCCGGCCCGCGATTCGGTGCGTATCCCGCTGCCGCTGCCGATCAGCAACAACATCGTGATCACCCCGCTGTCGTTCCCGGTGATCAAACCGGACAACTCCACGCCGTTCTTCAACCAGATCGGCCTGGACGGGCAACAGGTCAACCTGACCTCGCTCAACAGCACCTCGGCGATGTCGCGCCGCGCCCTGCGTGACGACATGCCCGGCATCATCGTGCGCACCAGCGTGCGGGCCATCACCCGTGGCGTGACCCAGAAGAAACTCAACGAGGCCAACCCGCTGGCAGGCCTGGCGGTGGGCATCGCTTCGGCGGTGGTCGAAGGCGCGGACACCCGTACCTGGCGCACCCTGCCGGACAACACGCTGGTGGCGCGCATGCGTCTGAAGCAAGGCGAGCACCAGGTGGTTCTGCCCTCCTCGCTGGGCGGCACTCACGTACAGGTCAAGATCGACCGCCCTTATCAAGTCGTCACCCTGCGCGCCATCGGCAATCAGGTGTACACCGACGGCCTGGCCGCTCACGTCATCCCGTCAAGCCTGCCCCAGGCCGTGGCTGCCAACAAACCCTGATCGGAGATAGTCATGCGTTGCAAGTTTCTGGGCGTGATGGCGTTCGCGCTGCTCGCCGGTTGTGCCACCCCGCCGCCCCCTGCTCCCGGCACGGCCGCCAGCAAGGTGGTGGCCATGGGCGATTTGAAGAACATCGAGATCGGCCCGATGCGCGTCGCGCGGGAAAACGGCTTTCTGACCGTCAACGTCTCGGTGCGCAACACCAGCCGTTACAACAAGACGATGTATTACCGCTTCGCCTGGCTGGGCAACGACGGCTTCCCGGTTGCCGAACCCGAGACCTGGAAAACCCTGGCGCTGTACGGCTCGCAGAGCAGCTTTGTGCCCGCCATCGCCCCGGTGCCGAAGGCCACTGACTTCCGCCTTGAAGTCAAAACCCCTTGATCGAGCAAGATTCGCTCTAACGAAGAGATCCTGAACATGCGTTCCATCCGCCTCACGCTTCTCGCCGCCGTCGCCCTGCTGGCCACCGGCTGCGCCAACAACTCGCCGACCCTGGGCAGCAAGAACATCAGCTACGGCGACACCAAGGCTGTCGAGACCGTCACCAACGAATTCGGCTCCACCGACCTGCAAATGATCGCCGAGAGCATGACCCGCTCGCTGGCGCAGTCCGGCACCCTGCAGGGCCGTCCGGTGGTGCAGGTCTATGACGTGAAGAACAAGACCAGCGAGTACATCGACACTCGCGAGATCACCACCACCATCAAGACCCAGCTGATGAAGTCCGGCACTGCGCGCTTTGCCAGCGACAACACCGACATGCAAAGCCAGGTCGACCAGCTCAAGCTGCAGAACCAGAGCGGCCTGTACAAGAAATCCACCGTCAGCAAGACCGGCAACATGGTCGCCGCCAAGTACCGCCTGGAAGGCTCGATCAGCTCGATCGTCAAGCGCAGCAGCGACTACAAGGACGTCTTCTACAAATTCAGCCTGCAACTGATCGACGTTGAAAGCGGCATCGCTGAATGGATGGACGAGAAAGAAATCCGCAAGACCACGGAGCGCTAAGCGATGCGTGCATGGATCGGCATTCTGAGCCTCGTGTGCGCCGTCGGCGCCCAGGCCGCCCCGAAAGTCGCGGTCACGGACATGGCCTTCGAGCAGCAGGTGGAGGAGTACATCCACACCGTCTCGGCCCAGACCAGCTTCCAGGCCAACCGTTACAGCGCCAGCGGCTCGGCCAGCTACAACGAGTACGAGGCGCGCAACACCTACATCGAGCAGGGCGAGCTGCGCAAATTCAGCGGCGACATCAAGGGCGAGATTCTCAAATCCGGCCTGTTCCAGCTGGTGCAGGGCACGCCGTACACGGCAGGTGCGAAGGAAGACGTGTATGACGTCATCAAGCGCATCAAGAACGGCAACTTCAAGGGCGCCGACTACGTGCTGTTCGGCACGGTCTCGGACATCGACTTCCATCAGGACGTCGGCGAGATCGCCAACACCAACGCTCACTCAGCGGTGCTGAGCCTGACGCTGGTGGGCGACTTCAGCCTGATCAACACCCGCACCTTCGAGATCACCTCGGCCTTTACGGCGATGGGCGAAGGCCAGGCCACCAAGCTGGTGAACGGCAACGACGTGCGCGTCTCGCCCAACCGCGGCCTGGTGGTGCGGGAAGTGTCGAAGTCGATTGGCGTGGATGTGGCGCGTCAGTTGCGTGAGCAACTGCGTGGCGAAGTGGAGTATTCCCAGGGCGAGCCTGCACCGCGCAATAACCTGCCGCGTGACGAGGCGTCGAAGATTTTGCGTTGAGTTTTACGTCAACGCGAATCTTGTGGGAGTGAGCTTGCTCACGAATGGAAGTACAGCCGCAAGATCTGCAGCGGTTGAACTCCGCATTCGTGAGCAAGCTCACTCCCACAAATTTATCTACTGGCTACTCATGCGCGATGCAACGTGGCCAGAAACGCCGCCGCACTGACAAACAACCCTGCGAACGTGCGGTTCATCCGGCGTTGCTGCTTGGGCGTCTTGAGCGCGCGCAGCACCTTGGAAGCCAGCCCCGTGTAACCGGCCATGACGGTCAGGTCCACCGCCACCATGGTCACGGTGATGGTCAGGTATTGCGGCAGCAGCGGCAGATGGGTGTCGATGAACTGCGGCAGGATCGCCAGCATGAACACCAGCGCCTTGGGGTTGCTGATGTTCACCAGAAAGCCCCGCGCCACCAGCGCCAGCGGCTTGCCGATCGGGCGAATGGCAGCGTTGTCGGAAAGATCGGTAGGCAGTGCGCGCCATTGCTTGATGCCCAGGTACACCAGGTACGCCACACCGAACCACTTGATCAGGGTGAACGCCAGCGCCGAGGCCGCGAGCACCGCGCCAAGGCCGGCGGCGATGATCGCGATCTGCACGATGAGCGCCAGTTGCAGGCCCAGCGCGTTCCAGTAACCGCGCCAGAAGCCGTATTGCAGACCGCTGGACATCGAGGCGATGGCGCCCGCGCCCGGAGAGAGACTGATGACCCAGCAGGCGGCGAAGAACGCCAGCCATGTTTCGAGCGACATTGCGCACCTCAGGCAAGAATGAAACGTTGCCCTAACCTAAGGTGTCTGCGGCTTGAAAACCAATTATTTCTAACTGTTGCGGCGACTTGGCAGATAGCTGTGCAGGTGAGTCAGCCCTGACTCTGCTCGGCGGCGCGCTTCTCGCCCGAAATGATCGGCGTGCCATCGTTACCACGCCAGCGGCGGATCGACTTCTGGAAGAACTGGCTATTGGGCACCTGCACCAGCGTACCGCCCAGCTCGGCCGGCTCCACCAGGGTGGTGAACATCAGGTTGATGGCCGTGACCCGGCCCTTGATGCCGGGTTTGTCGGTGGTGTCCACCAACTCCACCACATCGCCGATGCGAAACGGCCCCATGGTGAAGATGAACACGGCACACAGAAGGTTCGACAGCACGCTCCACATGGCGAAGAACGCCACCGCGGCCACCGCCACGAACCCCGACAACGCCGCCCACAGCACCGACGCCGAAACGCCAAGACGCCCCAGCACCGCCACCAGCGCGGTGCCCATGATCAGCCAGCGCAGGCCGCCGCGCACCATCACCAGCAGCTCCGGCGGCAGCAGCGGATAACGTTCGGCGATGCGGGTCAGAAAACGCGCGACGAAGCGCTGCAAGGTGTAGCCGATCAGCAGGATCAGCAGAATCTGCAGCGCCACCAGAATCGGTTCGATCCAGTACGCCGGAACCAGCAAGGCCAACGACTCCATCAGGCCCAGGCCTCCATCAAGACAGTGCTTCCAATTCGGCCTGCATCGACTCCAGCAGCTCCAGCGCCTCCATCCACGCCTCTTCCACTTCGGACTCACGCGCCTTGAGTCTGGCCTGTTCGGCCAGCAGGTCGCGCAATTTGTCCTTGTTCACGGCTTCGTAGATTTCACTGTCGCCCAGCGAAGTTTCGACCTTGGCCATCTTCTCGTGCAGGGTGTTGAGTTCCTTCTCCAGCTTCTCGGCCTCACGCTTGTGCGGCGCCAGTTGCTGACGCAGGGCGGCGGCCTGTTGGCGCTGCGCCTTCTTGTCGGTCTTGTCGACGTTGACCGGCGTGCTGCTCACCGGCGCGTTGCGCTGACGGTAATCGGCCAGCCAGCGGGTGTAGTCGTCCAGGTCGCCGTCGAACTCCTCGACCACGCCATCGGCCACCAGCAGGAAGTTGTCAGTGGTGCTCTTGAGCAGGTGCCGGTCGTGGGAAACCACCAGCACCGCGCCGCTGAACTCTTGCAGGGCCATGGTCAGCGCCAGGCGCATTTCCAAGTCCAGGTGGTTGGTCGGTTCGTCGAGCAGCAACAGGTTGGGCTTGTCCCAGGCAATCAGGGCCAGGGCCAGGCGCGCTTTTTCGCCACCGGAGAAATTCACCACTGGCTCGTCCAGGCGCGCACCGCGGAAGTCGAAACCGCCGAGGAAGTCGCGCAGGGTCTGTTCACGCTCGTTCGGCGCAATGCGTTGCAGGTGCAGCAACGGGTTGGCCTTGGCGTCCAGCGAGTCGAGCTGATGCTGGGCGAAGTAGCCGACCGTGGTGTTCTCGCCGCGATAAAGACGCCCGCTCAGCGGCTCCAGCTCACCGGCCAGGTTCTTGATCAACGTGGACTTACCGGCACCGTTCGGGCCCAGCAGGCCGATGCGCGCACCCGGCGTCAGTTGAAGTTTGACCTTCTGCAGAATGGTCTTGTCGCCATAGCCCAATTGGGCATCGGACAGGTCCAGCAGCGGGCTGGAAATCTTTTCCGACTCACGGAAAGTGAAGTTGAACGGCGAATCCACGTGGGCGGCCGACAACTCTTCCATGCGTTCCAGCGCCTTGATCCGGCTCTGGGCCTGACGGGCCTTGGTCGCCTGCGCCTTGAAGCGGGCGATGTACTTTTCCATGTGCGCGCGCTGGGCCTGCTGCTTCTCGTAGGCTTGCTGCTGCTGAGCCAGGCGCTCGGCGCGAGCCCGCTCGAAGGCGCTGTAGCCGCCGCGGTACAGGGTGATCTTCTTCTGCTCGACGTGGGCGATGTGATCGACCACCGAATCGAGGAAATCCCGGTCGTGGGAAATCAGCAGCAACGTGCCGGGATAACCCTTGAGCCAGTCTTCGAGCCAGAGAATGGCGTCGAGGTCCAGGTGGTTGGTCGGCTCGTCGAGCAGCAGCAGGTCCGATGGGCACATCAGGGCCTGCGCCAGGTTCAGACGCATCCGCCAGCCGCCGGAGAAACTTCCGACCTGCCGCTCCATCTGATCATTGGTAAAGCCAAGACCGGCCAGCAGTTTGCGGGCGCGGGCGTCGGCGGTGTACCCATCGGCGCTGTCGAGCTCCGCGTGCAACCGCGCTTGAGCCGCGCCGTCGTGAGCAGCTTCGGCAGCGGCCAGATCACGCTGTACCTGACGCAGACGGATATCACCGTCCAGCACGTAGTCCACCGCCAGGCGTTCGAGGGTATCGACCTCCTGGCGCATGTGGGCAATGCGCCAATCGGCGGGCAGCGAGCAGTCGCCGTTGTCCGGGGACAATTCGCCGCGCAGCAAGGCGAACAGGCTGGATTTACCAGCGCCGTTGGCGCCGATCAGGCCGGCTTTCTGGCCGGCGTGCAGGGTCAGCTCGGCGTCTTCTAGCAGACGTTGCGGACCACGCTGTAAGGTGAGGCTTTGAAGTCGGATCATAATGGCGGCGGAGTCTACCAGCTTCGTCCAGAACAGGTAGATGACTATGCATGTGGACCTCTGGAGTTTCACCCTGGATTTTTACTCGCGCCCCGGCGTGGAACAGGCGTGTCTGGCCCTGCAAACCCACGGCGGCAATGTCTGCGCTCTGTTGTGCGGTGTCTGGCTGGACCAGAACCGGATCCCTTTCGACGCAGGCCGTGCGGAGGAAATCAGACAATTGGCGCAGCCCTGGCACGATCAGGTGGTCGGCCCTCTGCGGGCGTTGCGCACGCAATGGAAAACCGCCGCCCTCAGCGATGAGGAGCTGAGCGCGCTGCGCGAACGGGTGAAGGTGCTGGAGCTCGATGCCGAGCGAGAACTGCTGGTGAGGTTGCAACGGCTGATTCAGGACTGGCCTGAGCGAGGCGCGCAAAGAACTGGCGCCTGGCTGGAAGCGCTCGCGGGGGACGCCGCGAACCTTGCCCCCGACGCACTGCAGGTCGTGCAGCACGCCGGGGAGGACATCACTTAGGAAGCGCTGCTTGGCGTCGAGCCGGTCGCTTGCGTGGCTGCTGGAGTAGCAGTGGTCACTGGAGCGGAAGGCGCGGCGGCCGGCGTCGACGCTGCCGGAGCAGGTGTCGCAGGCTTGGCGGCTGTGGTGGCTGTCGCAGGTTTTGCGGCTGGCTTGGCGGCTGCGGGTTTCGCGGTCGGCTTGGCGGCAGGTTTTGCAGCAGCTGGCTTGGCGGCAGCAGGCTTGGCAGCAACCGGTTTGGCCGCAGGCTTCGCAGCAGTGGCAGGCTTGGCAGCGGGGGCTTTGGCCGCTGGTTTGGCAGCAGGTTTTGCCGCGGGCTTAGCAGCAGGTTTCGCTGCAGCGGTCGCAGGTTTGGCGGCTGGTTTCGCCGCTGCAGTTCTGGCAGGCGCTTTCGCAGCTACTGGTGCTTTTGCAGCAGGCTTGGCGGCTGGCTTGCTCGCAGCTTTGGCTGCTGGCTTGGCAGCGACTGGCGCCTTGGCAGCGGCAGGTTTTGCAGCTGCAGTTTTAGCCGCAGGCTTGGCCGCTGCTTTTACCGGAGCCTTGGCCGCAGGTTTTGCAGCCGCCTTGACCGGCGCTTTCGCTGCGGTGGTTTTGGCAGGTGCCTTGGCTGCAGCTGCCGCCTTGGCAGGTGCTTTGGCCGCAGGCTTGGCAGCGGTTTTCGCAGCGGGCTTGGCTGCAGGTTTTGCCGCCACTTTGGTCGGCGCCTTGGCAGCGCGGTCGCTCAGCGCCTTGCCGACGGCTTCCTTCACACGACCCACGCCCTGCGCCAGCTTCAGGCTTTCCTGAGCGTCGCGCTTGAGGTTCTGGATGTAGGTGCGGGTTTCGGTCTGACGATCTTTCAGCGCATCGAGCAGCGCTTCGAGTTCGGAAACGGCGTCTTTGGCCTTGGCTTGAGCCTTGGCTTTGCCGGCAGCGGCAGCGTCTTGCAGTTTGGTGCGCGACTTATGCAGTTTTTCCTGCGCCTTGCCGCGTTGTTTTTCCAGCTTGGCGAGCAACTTCTCGGCATCAGCCAAGGCTGTGGAACAGGCATTTTCCAGATGTTCGAGCAAGCTGCTCGAGAGTTGTTGGAGCAAATGCAACGGAGTGTTTACTGGCTTCTTGGTGGCCGACATGACGTTCCTCCTGACTGATTTGAATGCGGCTCATACTAGACCTCTGCCCGCAACGCCGCTAGGGCATCTTGACACTACAATTTCCGGCTTGTTGCACAGATGCTAAAAACAGCACATCTGCCCATCACATTCGGCTCGCGGCGCTGGCATAATCGCCACTCCCCAGGCCGGAGAGCATTCATGTCGCGCTACCTGTTAATGTCGTTGTTCCTCTTGGTACCCCTTGCTCACGCGACCGATGCCCCACCCGCCGACAATGCCCATGATCTGGCCTACAGCCTGGGGGCGAGCCTGGGTGAGCGTCTGCGTCAGGAGGCGCCGGACCTGCAACTGCCCGCGCTGATCGAAGGCCTGCAGCAGGCTTATCAGAACAAGCCGCTGGCGATCAAACAGGAGCGCATGGAGCAGATTCTCAGCGACCATGATGCCGCGCTCACGCAGGCCGAAAATTCCGGCCAGTCCGAGCCGCAGACCGAAGCGGCGATGAAAGAAGAACGCCGCTTCATGGACAGCGAAAAAGCCAAGCCGGGTGTGCGCCAGCTCGCCGACGGCATTCTGATGACCGAGCTGACGCCGGGCTCGGGCCCCAAGCCCGACATCAATGGCCGCGTCCAGGTGAAGTACGTCGGGCGCCTGCCGGACGGCACGATCTTCGATCAGAGCCAGCAGCCGCAGTGGTTCCGCCTGGACAGCGTGATCGCCGGCTGGACCACGGCGCTTGCCGACATGCCGGTGGGAGCGAAATGGCGCCTGGTGATTCCGTCCGCTCAGGCGTATGGCGCAGAAGGCGCAGGCGATCTGATCGACCCGTTCACCCCGCTGGTGTTTGAAATCGAGCTGCTGGGCGTCTCGAAATAAGCAAACTGACAGGCAATAAAAAAGGGTGCTGGATAGCACCCTTTTTGTTGAGCCATCGACTCAGGCCTGAGCCGCCGTCGATTCGCTGTGCGCCGTATGCAGCACTTCGATGAGGCAGTCTTCGAGCTCGAAACGCTCGTGGAGCAGACCGCCCAGCTCCTTGAATTTTTCAGCGACGCATTTGCCCTGATCGCAGAGGTCGTTGAACGCCAGCAGCTTCTGGGTGATGACTTCGATGCGCGGATAGAGGGTATCGGCCAGTTCCAGACCACGGGTGTCGTTGAACGCCTTGGCCTCGCCGTTGAGTTGTTCGTAGATTTCGAAATGCCCGGCCGACACGTAATCGACCAGCAATGCGCAGAAATCCTGCAGCGGTTTTTTCGTTTTGGACAATGACTCAGGGTCCGCGCCGAGATTGTCGTACGCCTGAATCAGATCGTTACGCTCCTGCAGCCAGCGATCGATCAGCTTGTGAACCCCGCCCCAGCGCTCCTGAGCATTCTGACAACTTTCCAGCATGATGTTCTCTCTTCCCTTCAGGGGCACACCGGCGCAAAAAAAAGGGTTTGCGATCCGGGCAGATGCCAGTGAAAACCTGCTTTGAAAAACGTCGATTGCAGCCTTGTTCCGATGACGCGTGCGGCCCAGATTATGCCCGCTGGACCATGCCTTCAAGGTACGCAGGCGATAAAGTTCATACAAGCGTTTAATCCGGCGCGCCCACATTCATTGACGCAAAGCTGCGAAATTCGATGAAAAGGTAGTAGAGGGCAAACAAGCTGATCCCGGAAAACGCCAGCAGGCTCCACTCCGGAACAGTGATGCCGAAAAGTGACCAGGTGATTTCAGCACACCCGGCGGCACCGATGAGAATCAGATAGACGACCTTCAGATAAGGCTGGGTGTCGAGCAGGTGTTGCAGGTTCGCCACACAGGAGGCCAGATCCTCGGGAGGCGAGTCTTGCAACCAGACTTGCCGGGCAGCGACCGCAGCGCCGGCCAGCGCCACGCCAAGCAGAACGCCGGAATACACCCGCCAGCCAGACCGACCCGGCTTGTGCAGTGCAGCCACCAGACAGATGCCTGAACAGGCCAGCAACAGCGCACGCTGAACGAAGCACAGCGGGCAAGGCGCTCCCGCTGCGACACGTTCGAGATAGAGCGCCGCGACCACGCCGGATGCGCAGGCAAAAAATGCCAGAAAGAACAGGGAGCGCGTGCGGGCCAGATGCATGGAAAATCCGTAACAAAAGACGAAGGCGGCTACGGTAGAGGAAAGACAGACCTGCTTTCAAGGCAGCCTGAGGAGGATATTTCCTTCTTTGCGTAGGGATTTCCTGATTTCAAATATAGGAATTTGAACCGCATTCTCACGCACTGATGACGATGCCTATAACAATAAAAGAAACGTCCTACACGAAGATTCAGAAAGGCAGCAAAAAGGCCCGCATGCGGGCCTTGTGTACAGTACGACGGGCGTAGGTCAGGCCCGCGCCAAAGCAGGCAGCGGACGAGCCAGTAAACGCTCATCGAGTAGCCCCAGTCCCTCTTGAAACAATTGGTTGCTGCGATCGGTTTCACCCAGTTGCCCCAGCAGCCTAGCAAGCTCGGCGCAGGCTTCGGGGTTGCGTTGCAACTTCAGGCTGGCTTCCAGATAGTCCCGCGCCTTGCCCCACAGGCTGCCCTGCAGGCACAGCCGGCCCAGGGTGAGCAACAGGCCCGGGTCGTCGGAATGGCCCTTGAGCCAGCCTTCTGCGGTTTGCAGTTGCTTCGCCGGATCGCTACCGCGCACCAGGCCGTAAAGCCGGGCCAGATGGCTGTTGTATTCGCGCTTCATGGCGTTGCGCAGCACGTCTTCTGCCTGGGCATCGGCGCCGTGGCGACGCAGCTGCTCGGCGTAGGCCAGAATCAATGTAGGCTCCTGACGCTGAGCCGAGGTGAGCTGTTGCCAGGCCTTCTCCAGCGCTGGCAGACCCGCCGCACCGGCTTCGCCTTCCGCGCCGCGATAAGCCGCCAGCGACAGATTCTCGCCCCAGGCGCGTTTTTCCAGCTCGGCCAGCTCCTGCGCCGGCAGGACCTTGTCCTTGCGCAACTCGGGCATCAGGCGGATCAGCTCGGACCACTCGCCGCGCTGGCGATACAGGCGCTGCAGTTGACGCAGCACCTGCGGATTGTGCGGATGACGCTCCTGCATGGCCTGCAGGGTCGAGAGCGCGCCGTCGCTGTCACCGCGATCGATCTGCAGTTGAGCGTGGCTAAGCGCGACAGCCAGTTCCGCGTGGGGCTGACGCTCCAGCGCGCGCTCCAGCAGGTTGTCGCTGTCCTCGTAGCGGCCCTGCTCGTTGGCCGCGCGCGCAGCGCCCAGGTAGTACTGCAGCGGCTGCGGCTCGGCTTCGGCGGCGCGGTGCAGGTGCTTTTGCGCACTGGCCCAGCGGCCTTCGGCCAGGTCCATCTGCCCTTGCTCGATGGCGATCTGGGTGCGACGGCTGCGATTGCGACGGGACCATGGGTTGACCACACCGCCCGAAGTCGTCAGCAGTGTCACCAAGCCTCGCACGATCCAGACAACCAGCCCGATGGCGACCAGCAACGCCAGCGCCGCCCAGAGGCTGGACTCGTAGCGGAAGGTGTCGTAGGCGATCAGCACGTAGCCGGCATGCCGGGAGATGGCCAGCCCCACCAACGCCGCCGCGACGATCAGGACGAAGACGATCACATAGGCGCGCTTCATGGGCGGCTCCCTGACGGCGTTGCGTCAGGCTGCTCCAGCGCACCGCCCACTGGCGTGTGACGCTGTTCGAGGTAGGCCTGCACGGCGCCCAGGCTCTGGGCCAGGTCCGGCGTCACGACCGAAACCGGCTGTTTGGCCAGCTCGTCCAGACGCTCGCCCAGCACCTTGCTTTGCGGGTTGTCCTTGTTGAAGTTGGCGTCCAGCACGCTGCGGGCCTCGGCCACGGCCTTGCTATAAACGGGCGCTTCGCCGTTGAGTGCGGCCCACTGTGCCTGCTCCAGCGCCAGGCTCAAGGCCAGGCGCACCTGGGTCAGGCCTTCGCCTGCCAGCAACGGACGGATGTTTTTGTCGGCGTTGAAATCGATGCGGATGTACTGGGAAATCTTGTCCCACCACGTGGCCCAATAGCTGTCTTCGCTGCCATCGGTCAGACCCAGCAACGACTCGCCCTTGTCCTTGTATTCCGGCGCCAGCGCGTTGAGCTGAACGGCCTGATCGCGCAGCGCGGCCAGTTGCAGGAACAGCCCGGTGCGGTCCGGCTGATCGACGCTGCGCAGCGCCGCCAAGCTCTTGGCCAATTGCTCGCGGGCGGCATAGGCACCCGGGTCGTCCTGCTCGCGCAGAATTTCGTCGGCGCCCTGGACCAGCGCCTGGGCGCTGTTAATGTCTTGCAGCGCAGACAGCCGCAGGCTCGCCAGACGCAACAGATGCTCGGCCTCGGCCAGACGCCAGTCCTTGCGGCTGGCACCGAGCACGGTTTCCAGACGCTGGCTCAGGCGCTGCTGGTCACCTTGCAGTTGGGTCACCAGGCGACGGCGATCCTCAAGCTCGGCCGCAGGCGGCAATTGCGCCAGACGCGCCGCCAACTGTTGCTCGCTCTGCTTGAGGCTCTGAGTCTGGGCGCTGATGTCCTGCAACTGGCCGGACTGCTGCTGATGGCCAGCCTGGATCGCCCGCAGTTGCCAGACGCTCCAGCCGCCGACCGCAACGCCGGCTGCGCCCAGCAACAGCGCCAGAACGGCCAGTCCCGTACCGGAACGACGAGGGGAAGGTTCTTTTTGCGCCGGATCAGGCAGTGGCGCGGAGTTGGCCAGTACCGGTTCGGCGTCATCTTTGGGCAAGACTGTTTCGCTCACGTATCCATCCTGTGCATTTGGGCGCCATCGCGTCGTACGAGCCGTCGTCGATCATTGCGCCTGAGAGGCAGGTTCGGGTTGTGCCCGCAACGCTGCCAGCAAGGCCGCGGCATTCGCGCCACGACAGTCCACTACGTGCTGAGCCCCGGCATCGCGCGCAAGTTCCGCGACCCGAGGACTCGGTACGAATAAAGGCAACCGCGCAAGCGTCGGCCAGGCATCGCCCGCCAGTTCGCGCAGATGTTGAAAACCCTGTCCACTGCTGACCACCAGCCCGTTCAGGCGTTCCGCCTCGACCCGCTGTGGCAGGACGAAAGCCGGGTACTGCGGCAGCACACGACGGTACAGCGGCAGATAATCCACAGCAACTCCCTGCTCGCGCAGGCGCTCGGCCAGCCATTCGCGGCCCTCTTCCCCGCGCATGATCAGCACCTTGGGATCGTAGCCAGCAATAGCCTGTTGCAGTTGCGGCAGAGCGACCAGCGCTTCGCTGTCATCGCCCTGCTCGGGGTAGAACACGCGCAGCCCGTAGTCGTCGAGAATCTGCGCGGTGCCGGCGCCCACGGCGAACCAGTCCTGCATCGGCGGTTGTGGCCAGACCTCGTCGACCATTTCCAGCCCCAGCCGGGCGGCGGGCTTGCTGACCACGATCACTGCGCAATACGTTGCCAGGTTGTAGATGATCGAGCGATTTTCTTCCGAAACCGGCAATGGCTCGATGTCCAGAAGCGGCAGACTGGTGCTGAAAACGCCTTCATCCGCCAGGGTCCGGGCTAGCGCCTCGGACTCATCGGCAGGACGCGTCAGCAGCAAGCGCCAGCCCTTCACTCCTCGCCCGCCTCGCCGTACACCGCCTTGAGAATCTGCGCGGCGCCCTGATCGAGCAGCGCTTCGGCGACCTTCACGCCCAACGCCTGCGCATCGGCCTGAGGCGCTCGTGCCTCGGCGCGCAGCAGCAGGCTACCGGCAGGGTCGCCCACCAGCCCGCGCAGCCACAGCTGGTCATTCTCCAGCACCGCATAGCAGGCGATCGGCACCTGGCAGCCGCCGTTCAAATGCTTGTTCAGTGCACGCTCGGCGGTCACGCGCACAGCCGTGTCGGCGTGGTGCAGCGGCGCCAGCAAGGCGTGAAGTTCGGTGTCGGCGGTGCGGCATTCGATCCCCACCGCGCCCTGGCCGCCCGCTGGCAGGCTGTGGTCGATGCTGATCGCCGAGGTGATGCGGTCTTCGAACCCCAGGCGGATCAGGCCGGCGGCGGCGAGGATGATCGCGTCGTACTCGCCCGCATCCAGCTTGGCCAGGCGAGTATTGACGTTGCCACGCAGGAAATGGATTTTCAGATCGGGACGCCGCGCCAGCAACTGCGCCTGACGACGCAGGCTGGAGGTGCCGACGATACTGCCGGCGGGCAGTTCATCGATGCTGGCGAAGGTGTTGGAGACGAAGGCATCGCGCGGATCTTCCCGCTCGCAGATGCAGAACAGGCCCAGGCCTGCGGGGAAATCCATCGGCACGTCTTTCATCGAGTGCACGGCGATGTCCGCTTCGTTCTCCAGCAGCGCGGTTTCCAGCTCCTTGACGAACAGGCCCTTGCCGCCGATTTTCGAGAGAGGGGAATCCAGCAGCTTATCGCCACGGCTGACCATGGGGACCAGGGTCACGGCAAGGCCGGGATGGGCCTGTTCCAGACGAGCCTTGACGTACTCGGCCTGCCAGAGTGCCAGGGCGCTTTTGCGGGTGGCGATGCGGATTTCGCGAAGGGACATGGATCAATCCGTACTGAGTGAATGCGGGCGATGATACCAGTTCGGCCCCATGGGGCCGAACGGCTGTCTTGTATCGACACGCATCATGATCCCGATCAACCCGCCCACGCCATGTGGCGGCGTGTCGCCGCCTTCGAACCATGCGCCAACTTGTGGGAGCGAACTTGCTCGCGAATGCGGTGTGTCAGTCAACAATACTGTGGCTGACACATACCATTCGCGAGCAAGCTCGCTCCCACAATGAAGGGTCGTTTCTACAGTTGTTGCATCATCTTGCGCACGCCCGCCACATGCCGGCGGCTGACGATCAGCGCATCGCCATTGAGCCCCTTGAGGAACAACTGGAAGTGCCCCAGCGGCGTTCGCTGCAGGCGCTCGATGCGGTCACGGGCCACCAGCGCGTTGCGGTGGATGCGCACGAAACGGTCACCGAACTCGTCTTCCAGCGCCTTGAGCGGCTCGTCGAGCAGCACCTCGCCGTCTTCGTGGCGCAGGGTCACGTACTTGTGGTCGGCGATGAAATAGATCACGTGATCCAGCGGGATCAGCTCGATGCCTTTGCGGGTGCGCGCACTGATGTGGCTGCGCGGGCCGCTTCCGCTTTCGGCTGCCGGGCGAGTCATCGCCGCCAGTTGCACACGGTTGGGGCGCTCGGCCTTTTTCAGGGCTTCGAGCAGGTTTTCAGGACGCACCGGTTTGACCAGATACCCAACGGCGCTGACCTGGAAAGCCTCCAGGGCAAACTCGTCGTGGGCAGTGCAGAACACCACCGCAGGCGGGGTGTCGCGTTCGCACAGTTTGGCAGCGACCTGCAGGCCGTCCAGACCCGGCATGCGGATGTCGAGCAACACCACATCGGGTTTCAGGCTGTCGATCAGCGTCAGGGCTTCTTCGCCATTGGTGGCGCTGGGTTCAAGGACCCGATAGCCCTCCAGGTCGCCAACCAGACGGCTCAGGCGATCGCGGGCTAGGGGTTCGTCATCAACGATCAGGACATTCATATTGCTCTGGCTTCCTGCGTGAGTCTCGCACAAGGATAGCGTAGACAGGTGAAGTGACGACCGTCACGGCGTTCCACGCTCAGACTCGCGAGAGGGCCAAAAAGTGCCGTGATTCGGGCGCCGATATTTGCCAAGGCCTGCTGAGTGCCGCTCGAAGCCTGCCTCTGGGCGGCTTCTTCATAGGGATTACTGACACGCAATATGAATACTCCCCGTTCGTAGTTCGCCTCGACCCTGACCACCCCGCCTTCGACGCGGGGCGCGATACCGTAGATCAACGCGTTCTCTAGTAATGGCTGCAAGGTTAGCTGGGGAATCGGCACATCGTCGGGAATTGCACTGACGTCCCAGTCCAACTGTAGACGCTCGCCGAGGCGATATTGCTCAATCGACAGATATCGTTTGGCCAACTCCAGCTCTTCTCGCCATGTGGTCAGCCCGCCGGGCTTGCCCAGGCTGGCGCGAAACAGGTCCGACAGATCCAGCACCGCCTGTTCGGCCTTGGCCGGGTCGCTGGTGACCAGGCTGGCGATGCTGTTAAGCGTGTTGAACAGAAAGTGCGGGCGGATGCGCGCCTGCAACGATTCGATCCGGGCCCGCAGCTCTGCCTGCTGCTGTTTGCGCCACTGACTCTGTAAATAAAAGTAGCGCAACATCAGCGCCGACATGATCAGCGCTATCAACGAATAACGCAGATAGCGCTCGATGTCGCCGCCGGCCGTGTCCGCACCCTCCAACTGACAATAGTCAGTGACCGCCGTGCATGCCACGGTCACCGCCACCACCAAAAGACAGCCCAGCGCGCCCGCGATACCGGGCCGCAGGCGCGCCAGCCACGGCCGCAACCCGCACAGCAAGGCCGCCGACAGCAGCACGATCCACTGCACGAACAGCGAGATCAGCGCCAGTCGCACCCAGTCGAACCCCGGATGCATCGGTTCGACCAGCACTAGGACCAGCACCAGCAGTTCGGCCAACACGACCAGCACCAGCAGCGCCCCGGGTAGGCACAGTTCCGGAAGGAAGAATTCTTTTCCGGCCGCAGCGCTCTGGCCCGGATTGTTGCGCTCGATTTGCATGGGCCCAGTCTCGACCCTCGCGCCCCTGCGGGCAAGCTGCGCGGCATAAAAAACAGCAATGCTGTTATCATCTGCCGCGCCTTTTGAAAGGGCGCCGCGAATTCTCAATCAGCACAGTAACCAGCACAGCAGCGAGCGAATCCATGAGCACCGACAAGACCAACCAGTCCTGGGGCGGCCGCTTCAGTGAACCCGTCGACGCCTTCGTCGCACGCTTCACCGCCTCCGTCACTTTCGACCAGCGCCTCTACCGCCACGACATCATGGGCTCGGTCGCCCACGCCACGATGCTGGCCAAGGTCGGGGTACTGACCGACGCCGAGCGCGACGCCATCATCGACGGCCTGAAGACCATTCAGGGCGAGATCGAGGCCGGTACGTTCGACTGGCGCGTGGACCTGGAAGACGTGCACATGAACATCGAAGCGCGTCTGACCGACCGCATCGGCATCACCGGCAAGAAACTGCACACCGGCCGCAGCCGCAACGACCAGGTCGCCACCGACATCCGCCTGTGGCTGCGTGACGAGATCGACCTGATCCTGGCCGAAATCACTCGCCTGCAAGACGGCCTGCTGGGCCTGGCCGAGCGCGAAGCCGAAACCATCATGCCCGGCTTCACCCACCTGCAGACCGCGCAGCCTGTCACGTTCGGCCACCACATGCTGGCCTGGTTCGAAATGCTCAGCCGCGACCACGAGCGCCTGGTCGATTGCCGCAAGCGCACCAACCGCATGCCACTGGGCAGCGCCGCACTGGCTGGTACCACCTACCCGATCGACCGCGAATTGACCTGCCAGCTGCTGGGCTTCGAAGCGGTGGGCGGCAACTCGCTGGACAGCGTCTCGGATCGCGACTTCGCCATCGAATTCTGCGCTGCGGCCAGCGTGGCCATGATGCACCTGTCGCGCTTCTCCGAAGAGCTGGTGCTGTGGACCAGCGCGCAGTTCCAGTTCATCGATCTGCCGGACCGTTTCTGCACCGGCAGCTCGATCATGCCGCAAAAGAAAAACCCTGACGTGCCCGAGCTGGTACGTGGCAAGAGCGGCCGCGTGTTCGGCGCCCTCATGGGCCTGCTGACCTTGATGAAGGGCCAGCCACTGGCCTACAACAAGGACAATCAGGAAGACAAGGAGCCGCTGTTCGACGCCGCCGACACCCTGCGCGATTCGCTGCGCGCCTTCGCCGACATGATCCCGGCGATCAAGCCCAAGCACGACATCATGCGTGAAGCGGCCCTGCGCGGCTTCTCGACTGCTACCGACCTGGCCGACTACTTGGTACGCCGTGGCCTGCCCTTCCGTGACTGCCACGAAATTGTCGGCCATGCCGTGAAATACGGCGTGCAGACCGGCAAGGACCTGGCCGAAATGTCGCTCGATGAACTGCGCCAGTTCAGCGACCAGATCGAACAGGACGTGTTTGCGGTCCTGACCCTGGAAGGTTCGGTCAACGCCCGCAACCACATCGGCGGCACCGCGCCGGCTCAGGTAAAGGCGGCAGTGGCCCGCGGCAAGCAGTTGCTCGCTACGCGTTAAACCACCGACGATTCGTAGCAGCACGGCTTGCCGGCGGGAGCGCCCTTGAAGATCGCCCCCCCAGCAAGCCGTGCTGCTACGACTGCTTAGACTGCCTGCACCCGCTTCAGAAATCTGGGCAAGTCGGCCTCCCGCTCCGCAGCGACGATCCGCGCATTCGGCCGCTCGCTGAGCCGCGCCAGCAATTCCCCTCCCCCCTCGATAACGCCCAACAAGTCCAGGTCGAACAGTCGTTCACCCACCTGCTGCGCCAGATCCACGCTGTACATGAAATAGATATCCGCCAGCGTGAGCGTCGCCCCCGTCAGATAGGGCGCCATTTGCGCACGCCGCGCCAATGCCGCAAATCCTTTGATCAGATCCCTACGAGCCTTGGCTTTCAACGCCTCGGGCGTCGCACGCCCGCCGAACAGGACCTCGACATAGCACAGCCGCGCGGGCAACTCGATGTAGAGCTCGATTTCCTTGACCGTCGTCCAGACTTGCGCACGCTCGAACGGATCCTCAGGCAAGAGCGGATGTTGCGAATGGGTGTCTTCGAGGTAGCGCAGGATAACGTCGGTTTCGCTGATGAACCCTCTCTGCGTCTGCAAGACCGGGACCTTGCCACGTGCACTGATGGCCAGCGTTTGCGGGTTCTGACACCCATGAAGCGGCACGACTTCGAACGGCAGCTGCTTTTCCAGCAACGCCAGCCTGACCATGTTGAAGTAGTTGCTGGCAGCGAATCCGTAGAGCTTGTACATAGAAAACGGGCCTCCCTGGCCACGTACATTGATAGGGGGCGCCTGTACCAGAACAGTCAGACGCAGTGGCGAAGCTATCAGCCGTTGTCCCGCCGCGCCTTGATCATGATCAAACCGTGGTGAGAAATTGCAGTTAAACTGCGAGCCTTTCCTGAGGAGTTCGCCATGAGCGACAAAATCGACAACGATGACGAAGCGTTCGCTGAATCGACCCTGATCCAGGCCATCGAAAATCAGATCGAAAGCGACAACCCGCCTGCGGCCAAGGCCACCTACAACAAGTTGACGCTGGTCGGTTACGAGCGCGACGACATTCTCAACATGATGGCTCACGTGTTGGCCTTCGAGATTGACCGCATTCTTGAAGAAGATCGCCCGTTCAACACCGAGTGGTACGAACAGGCCCTGCGCGCCCTGCCAGAGCTGCCACCGGGTGTGGCGCTGGACGACGAGTAATCGGCGTAGGTCCTGATGCCCATCACGTTCTGATGATGATCCCCCCGTAGCAGCACGGCTTGCCGGCGGGGCGATCTTGAGGGCGCTCCCGCCGGCAAGCCGTGCTGCTACGGTTCGGGGCGTGTCATTCATATCTGCGCTGGATGACACCCCGCATTCGCCAGCAAGCCGGCTCCCACAGGTACGAAGCTCGCAGGCTTGTGCTGGTGGATACGCCCACCTGACGACCGGCCACATACTTTCTGCAAAACCCCCGCACGCTTACTACACTCCAGATGCCCCGCTGCCGCTTCGATTACGGGGCCGTCACGTCTGCCCATTAGAAAAGTCTGGAGCCTCTATGTCGTTCACCCCTGAATTGGTTGCCGAACTGGAAATCCTGTCTCTGTTCAATCTGCGCAATACCCAGGAGGGCCTGAAAGTCCACCATGTGGCCGCCCCCGCAGCGATCGCTGCCGCCAAACGACTCTTTGAAAAAGGCCTGACCACTCAGGTCGACGGTGGCTACCTCACCAGCCTGGGCCTGGACGCCGCCGAACACGCGCAATCGCTGCTGATCATCCTGTCTACCAACCAGGAAGCGGCCTGAGGTCGCTCGCTCGCGAAGCCTTTATCCGCACCCGTGAAATAAAGGTTTCGCGAACCCTTCATTTATAAGATGCTGCGCCGATAAAATTCTGACGCCAGAAAAAAGACAAGCCGTCGCGTCAACGACCGTTGCTCGCCACCGAAGCTTCTTCCTGCCGCCCAGTTCGCCACCCCAGCAGTGCCGCTCGCCGGCTTTGAGTCGCGATGACGCGTAGTTTCGAAATTCGCCCCGACCTGGATGAGGGCATCGACCGCAAGGTTCTCAGCCAGTTGCGCAACCGCTTCCTGACCCTCAACGAAGGGCGGATGGCCCGTGCCAATGAAGGTCTTTCCACGCGCCAGCAGTCGGTATTGGCGCTGTTGCCGCTGTTCTTTCACGTCAACCACCCGCTGCTGCCCGGCTATGTATCCGGCGCCACGCCTGCGGGGGTTTCCCACTACGAACCCGACGCCCAGGCGCTGGCCGAAGCCCAACGCCTGACCCGTTCGTTTTCCTACCGGGCCAAACGCGGCAGTGCGCCGGAGCCGATCCACGGGATTTTCCTGATGGGCAGCCTGGGCACCCTCGCCCAGGCCGACCACAGCGACATGGACGTGTGGATCTGCCACGACACCACGCTGTCAACCGAGGAAGTGCTGGAGCTGCGCAAGAAATGCCAGGCGCTGGAAACCTGGGCAGCGACCATGGGCGCCGAAGTGCATTTCTTTCTGATCGACCCGGAGCGGTTCGTGCTGGGCGAGCGCGACGCGCAACTCAGCGGCGAAGATTGCGGCACCACCCAACACTACCTGCTGCTGGACGAGTTTTATCGCACCGCCATCTGGCTGGCAGGGCGCACACCGATGTGGTGGCTAGTGCCGGTGTATGAGGAATCCCGCTACGCCGAGTACACCCACACGCTGCTGTCCAAGCGCTTCATTCGGGCGGACGAGGTGATCGACCTTGGGAACATGTCGCACATCCCGCCCGGCGAATTCATCGGCGCCGGGCTCTGGCAGCTGTTCAAGGGCATCGAATCGCCCTACAAGTCGGTGCTCAAACTGCTGCTGACCGAGGTCTACGCCAGCGAACACCCCAACGTGCAGTGCCTGAGCATGCGCCTCAAGCAACAGGTGTTCGCCAACCGCACCGACCTGGACGAACTCGATCCGTACATGATGGTGTACCGCCGGATCGAGGAATACTTGCTGTCACGTGGCGAGCATGAGCGCTTGGAACTGGTGCGGCGCAGCCTCTACCTGAAGGTCAACAAGAAGCTCACCGGCCTGTCGCGGCACCGCACCACCAGCTGGCAGCGCCAGTTGCTGGACAAGCTGGCCAAGGAATGGAAGTGGGACGAACGCCAGCTGGCGCTGCTCGACAGCCGCAGCCAGTGGAAAGTGCGCCAGGTGTCCAGCGAACGCCGGGCGCTGGTCAGTGAGCTGAACTACAGCTATCGCTTCCTGACCCAGTTCGCTCGAACCCAGAACGCCATCAGTTCGATCAACAAACGCGACCTCAATGTGCTCGGGCGCAGGCTCTATGCGGCCTTCGAGCGCAAGGCGGGCAAGGTCGAGTTCGTCAATCCCGGCATCGCCCCGGACCTCGCCGAAGACACCCTGACGCTGGTGCAGTCGCCCAACAAGCGCGAGCCCGGCAAATATCAGTGGGGGCTGTACAACGGCAACCTCGGCGCGCACGAGTGGGAAAACTTCGCGCCGATCAAGCGCAGCCGCGAGCTTCTTGAGCTGCTCGCCTGGTGCCATCGCAACAACGTGATCGACAGCAGCACGCGCCTGGCGCTGCACCCGGGCACCAGCGATCTGACCGAATTCGAGTTGTTCAACCTGCAGGGCGCCCTGCAACAGAGCCTGCCGATGCCGCTGGGAATGGTCAGCGAAGAGGCCTTGCTCAAGCCCACCGTGCCGACCGAGATCCTCCTGCTGGTGAACGTGGGCGTCGACCCGCTCAAGCACCACAAGGACCTGAATATCCTGATGACCACCGAACGCACCGACTCGCTGAGTTACGCGGGCGTTCGGGAGAATCTGGTGCTGACCTTCGATCAGATCACCCTCAACAGCTGGAACGAGGTGCTGGTCAGCCGCTTCGATGGCCCGCACGCGCTGCTCGACTGCCTGACCGAGCTGCTCAATCACCTGCCCGACTCGCAGCCCAAGCCGGTGATTCGCGTGCGCTGCTTCTGCCACAACCGCGCCACCGCCATCGCCCAGCGCGTTGAAGAGCTGATCAACACCGCGCAATTGCTGCTGGCCCGAGGCCTGAATCATCGTTACCTGATCCAGATCGAGCAGCAGTACCACGTACTGGAAATGCTGCCCGGGCAGGTCAATCACGTGCCGCTCGACAGCCTGCCCGCGCTGTACGACTACCTGGGCGAAGAGCTGCCCGGCTACAGCCCGATCCACCTGGACCCGCAGGCGCTGGACGACAGCGACCTGTCGCTGATCATCCCGTTCGGGCAGCCCGAATGCATTCAGGTGTTCTACCGCATCAGCGAACCCTTCGCCGATCTGTACGTGCTCGACGAGCACAACGCACTGTGGCATCAGCGCCTGCCGTATCACGACGAGCCCAGCCTGTTGATGCCGATCCAGCGTTTCCTGCAGTCACTGATGTACCGACGCGGAGCGCTGTTGCCGCTGGACAACCCGATGGACCCGCAGGTACTGGAAACCCTGTATTACCGCGTAACCCCGGACGGCAACGGCCGCGCGCGGCGCATCGAACAGCGCCTGGCGCCGGTGACTCAGACCGACAAGCCGTTCTACGACGTGCAGGCCATTGTCGAAGAGGCTTCACCGGGAGAGGTCAACGTCACGCTGTACTGCGACGGCATGGAGTTTTCGGAGCTGGAATTCGGCGAACAGCTGTTCAGCGTCGTTGCGCGGCAGATTCTTGAACGGCGCAGCGAACCCCAGCGCTACCGCTGCTACATCACGGATCTGGACCTGTCGGGGATTCTGGCCGATACGCGTGGGGAGACGATTCTGTTCCTGCGCTACAAGGCCGAGCTTGAGAAGTCGCTGAATGAGGCGATGGCGCTGGCTTGAAACTCGATCATGTGGACTGGCCGCTGTGGGAGTGAGCTTGCTCACGAAAGCGACAGGTGTACCCATGAAGATGGATGTACCGGCCCCTTCGTGAGCAAGCTCACTCCCACAGGGCCAATACACCATCAGATCAGCGGAGTGTCCTACGCTGTTCAGCCTGACGCACAATCTCGCGCCTGCGCTCGTCGGTGGCGGCGCGCCACTCGCGGATGTCTTCGACGTGGCGATGACACCCGGTACAGACCTTCTGCTCGTCCAGCCGGCACACACTGATACACGGCGACGGCACGGCCGGGCTGACGTTACTGAACAACGGCTTGGGTGGGCGAACGGCAGCGGCGCTGGTGGTCACGGTCAGTTGCCGTCGATGGCGTCGAAGTCGATCTCCACGCCCGCCTGCTTCTGCGCCAGACGGCCGAGCATCTCGCCCAGCAGCTCTTCGGTCTTGTCGCAGACCCAGCGCTTTTCTTCGCTGTCGTAGTCGAAGTGGAAACCACCGGCGACAGCGGCCAGCCACAGTTGGCGCAGCGGCTCCTGGCGGCTGAAGATGAATTGAGTGCCGTTTTCGAATTTCACGGTCAGCACCCCGGCCGAACTCTCGAGGTCCAGATCCAGGTCGCTCTCGTCGAAGATGTCTTCGAGCTTCTCTTGGGTCGCATCGACCAGGTCGTGAAAGCGGGCTTCGGTCAAACTCATTGCAGGAACCTCGAAAGTGTCTACGGATGGCGCAGCGACGCAAGATACGGTCGCTGCCAGCCAATTGCAAAGCATACCCGCCCGCAGGCAGCCTGCCGCGCCAGAAAAACCCACTTTCGCCACCCAGCCGCCGAGCGGTTGCGTCAAAGCCCCGCCGGACGGGAACCCTGGCGCATAGGCAATCTGTCGGGTGGTGGGTATACTCGGGCGCAATTAATGCTTATACAAAGGATTTCGCCATGAAGCGCCTGATTTCCTCACTGGCCGCGCTGCTTGCTGTCGCGTGCCTGGTCTCTGCCTGCGGTCAGAAAGGTCCCCTGTACTTGCCCGATGGTGAAAAATCCAACGCGCCTGGCAGCCAGGACAAGCCTAACTCGCACAAGCATTCGACCTACTAGGAATCAGCCATGGAAGCCTTCAACTACCGCGACGGTGAGCTGTTCGCGGAAGGCGTGGCATTGTCCGCCATCGCCGAGCGTTTCGGTACGCCGACCTACGTCTACTCTCGCGCTCATATCGAGGCGCAGTATCGCGCCTACGCCGATGCCCTGAGCGGCATGCCGCACCTGGTGTGCTTCGCCGTAAAAGCCAACTCCAACCTGGGCGTGCTCAATGTGCTGGCGCGTCTGGGCGCCGGTTTCGATATCGTTTCCCGTGGTGAACTGGAGCGCGTGTTGGCTGCTGGCGGTCAGGGCGACAAAATCGTGTTCTCCGGTGTCGGAAAGACCCGCGACGACATGCGCCGCGCCCTTGAAGTCGGCGTCCATTGCTTTAACGTCGAGTCCACCGACGAGCTGGAGCGCCTGCAGGTCGTGGCCGCCGAGATGGGCGTTCGCGCTCCGGTCTCCCTGCGTGTTAACCCGGACGTCGACGCTGGCACCCACCCGTACATTTCCACGGGCCTGAAAGAAAACAAGTTCGGCATTTCCATCGAGCAGGCCGAGGACGTCTACATCCGCGCCGCTCAGTTGCCGAACCTGGAAGTGATCGGCGTCGATTGCCACATCGGCTCGCAGCTGACCACGCTGGCACCTTTCGTCGATGCGCTGGATCGCCTGCTGGACCTGGTCGACCGCCTGAGCGATTGCGGCATCCAGCTGCGTCACCTGGATCTGGGTGGCGGTCTGGGCGTGCGTTATCGCGACGAAGAGCCGCCGCTGGCGGGCGACTACATCAAAGCCGTGCGCGAGCGCCTGGCCGGTCGTGACCTGGGCCTGATGTTCGAACCGGGCCGTTTCATCGTCGCCAACGCTGGCGTGCTGGTGACCCAGGTCGAGTACCTCAAGCACACCGAGCACAAAGACTTCGCCATCGTCGACGCGGCCATGAACGACCTGATTCGTCCGGCGCTGTATCAGGCGTGGATGAATGTCACGGCGGTCAAGCCGCGTGACGGCGAGGCGCGCACCTACGACATCGTCGGCCCGATCTGCGAAACCGGCGACTTCCTGGCCAAGGATCGCGAACTGGCGCTGGCCGAAGGCGATCTGCTGGCCGTGCATTCGGCCGGTGCCTACGGTTTCGTCATGAGCTCGAACTACAACACCCGCGGGCGTGCCGCCGAGGTGCTGGTCGATGGCGATCAGGCGTTCGAGATCCGTCGCCGCGAAACCCTGACTGAGCTGTTTGCCGGCGAAAGCCTGCTGCCGGAGTAAGCCCATGCTGCTGCGTTTTACCAAGATGCATGGCCTGGGCAACGACTTCATGGTGCTGGACCTCGTGAGCCAGCACGCGCATATCCTGCCCAAGCACGCCAAGCAATGGGGCGATCGGCACACCGGTATCGGTTTCGATCAGCTGCTGCTGGTCGAAGCGCCGAGCAACCCGGACGTGGACTTTCGCTACCGGATCTTCAACTCCGATGGTTCCGAGGTCGAGCAGTGCGGCAACGGCGCGCGCTGCTTTGCCCGCTTCGTGCTGGACAAGCGCCTGACCGCCAAGAAGCAGATCCGCGTCGAAACCAAGAGCGGCATCATCGAGCTGGACATCCGCAGCGACGGCCAGATCAGCGTCGACATGGGTGCGCCGCGCCTGGTGCCGGCGGACATTCCGTTCGTTGCGCCGCAGCAGGCCACCAGCTACACGCTGGATGTCGAAGGCGAAAGCGTCGAATTGGCGGCGGTATCCATGGGCAACCCCCACGCGGTGCTGCGCGTGTTCGACATCAACAATGCGCCGGTGCATGCACTGGGGCCGAAGATCGAGCACCATCCGCGCTTTCCGGCGCGGGTCAACGTCGGCTTTCTGCACGTGGTCGATCGCCAGCGCGCGCAGTTGCGCGTCTGGGAACGTGGCGCCGGGGAAACCCAGGCCTGCGGCACCGGCGCCTGCGCGGCAGCGGTCGCAGCCATCAGCCAGGGCTGGATGGACTCGCCGCTGCTGATCGATCTGCCTGGCGGGCGCCTGTCCATCGAATGGGCTGGCCCAGGGCATCCCGTGTTGATGACCGGCCCGGCTGTCAGGGTCTATGAAGGCCAAGTACGTCTATGAGTGAGAGCATGCAATGACCGACCAGCCTCAGACTTCAACCGACCTGCCCAGCGAATCGCCTGCCGATATCGCAGCGCCCGCCCTTGAAGCCGAGGCTGTCGCGGCATGGCTTGCGCAACATCCGGACTTCTTCGCCGATCACGATGAGCTGCTCACCAGCATGCGCATCCCCCACCAGCGCGGCGACAGCGTCTCGCTGGTGGAACGCCAGCTCAAGCTGCTGCGCGAGCGCAATATCGAGATGCGCCATCGCCTGTCGCAGCTGATGGACGTGGCCCGTGACAACGATCGCCTGTTCGAGAAAACCCGCCGCCTGATTCTCGCCCTGATGGACGCCACCAGCCTGGAAGAGATCGTGATTGCGGTGGAAGACAGTCTGCGTCAGGACTTCCAGGTGCCCTTCGTCAGCCTGATTCTGTTCAGCGATAACCCCATGACCGTCGGCCGCTGGGTCAGCGCCGCCGAAGCGCAGAAAGCCATTGGCGGGCTGATGTCTGGCGGTAAGACGGTCTGCGGCGCCTTGCGTGAGCACGAACTGGAGTTTCTGTTCGGCGCCGACCAGAGCAAGGAAGTGGGCTCCACGGCCATCGTCTCCCTGAGCCATCAAGGCGCGCATGGCGTGCTGGCCATCGGCAGCCGCGATCCACAGCACTACAAGAGCTCGGTCGGCACGCTGTTCCTGAGCTACATCGCCGACGTGCTGAGCCGCCTGCTGCCGCGCTTCACCAACGCCCTGCGTTCGGTGCGCTAGCCATGGAGCGGCAGCTGGACGCTTACTGCACGCACCTGCGCAGTGAGCGCCAAGTGTCGAGCCACACCCTGCAGGCCTATCGCCGTGACTTGAGCACGGTGCTGGGCTACTGCGAAAAACAGCAGATCAACAGCTGGACCGCGCTGGACGCCCAGTCCATGCGCGGGCTGGTGGCGCGCCTGCACTCTCAAGGCCAGTCATCGCGCAGCATCGCCCGACTTTTGTCGGCGGTGCGCGGCTTTTATCACTACCTCAATCGCGAGGGCCTGTGCGATCACGACCCGGCCAATGGCCTGTCACCGCCCAAAGGCGAGCGGCGGCTGCCGCGCACACTAGACACCGACCGCGCACTGCAGCTGCTGGAAGGCGGCGTCGAAGACGACTTCATTGCCCGCCGCGATCAGGCGATTCTCGAACTGTTCTATTCCTCTGGCCTGCGGCTGTCCGAACTCACGGGATTGAATTGCGAAAACCTCGACCTGGCCGACGGGCTGGTCCAGGTGCTCGGCAAGGGCAGTAAAATGCGCGTGCTGCCCGTGGGCAAAAAGGCCCGCGAGGCGCTGGAGGAATGGCTCAAGCAGCGCGCCCTGGCCAACCCGCAGGACGATGCGGTGTTCGTCAGCCAGCAGGGCCGACGCCTGGGGCCACGCTCGATCCAGTTGCGGGTCAAGGCCGCCGGTGAGCGAGAGTTGGGGCAGAACCTGCATCCGCACATGCTGCGTCACTCGTTCGCCAGTCACTTGCTCGAATCGTCGCAAGACCTGCGCGCCGTGCAGGAGCTGCTCGGCCACGCCGACATCACCACCACGCAGATCTATACCCATCTGGATTTTCAACACCTGGCAACGGTGTACGACAGCGCCCACCCACGGGCCAAACGCAAGGACTCTTCAGACCATGAGCATTAAGCTGATCACCTTCGACCTGGACGACACCCTGTGGGAAACCGCACCGGCCATCGTCAGCGCAGAAGCCATGCTCCGTGACTGGCTGGGCGAACACGCCCCGAAACTGGGCCCGGTGCCGGTGGAGCACCTGTACGAAATTCGCTCACGGCTGGTCGAGGCCGACCCGAGCCTCAAGCACCGAATCAGTGCACTGCGTCGTCGCGTGCTGTTTCATGCGCTGGAAGATGCCGGTTATCCACAGGCCGAGGCGCAGGGCCTGGCGGATCGCAGTTTCGAAGTGTTTCTGCACGGGCGGCATCAGCTGGATATCTTCCCGGAAGTGGTGCCGACGCTGGAGATCCTGACCAAGTCCTACACCTTGGGCGTGGTGACCAACGGCAACGCGGACGTGCGCCGCCTCGGCCTAGCAGACTTTTTCGCTTTTGCCCTGTGCGCCGAAGACATCGGCATCGGCAAACCCGACCCTGCGCCGTTCGTCGAAGCCCTCAAACGCGGCAAGGCCCAGGCCCATGAGGCCGTGCACATCGGCGACCACCCCGGCGACGACATCGCCGGCGCCCAACAGGCCGGAATGCGGGCGATCTGGTACAACCCGGGCGGCAAGGTTTGGGAAGCGGACAGAAGACCTGATGCCGAGATTGGGAATTTGACGCAGTTGCCTGAAGTGTTGGCGCGGTGGGGGTAGTGCCTGACAGGCGACGCTTACTTTGATGCCTTTCAGGCCTATTCGCGAGCAAGCTCGCTCCCACATTTGTTGCAACGTGCCGCATTCCAGAGGTCGCCTTTGTCCGCCTTGTGCGTCCGACGCGATATCAGGGCGGGCCTAAAAGCAGGCGATGGGGCCTATCAGACCACGGCGCGTTTCAACAAATGTGGGAGCGAGCTTGCTCGCGAAAAGGCCCGCAGGGCATCAGAGTAAGCATTCCAAGTCAAACATTAATAAAGCCAAACCCCAGGCCAAAAAAAGCCCGCAGCGACAGCGGGCTTTTTTCCAGCAGGTATCAGACACCCTCAGATAGGGCGGCTACCGTACTTGTTGTCAGGCTTCTTGGGCGGATCGGCGACCACGTTGGCCTCCACTTCCTGAATCTTTCCGCCACGGGACAGGAATTCTTCCATCGCCCGAGCCAGCGCATCGCGCTCTTTGTTCTTGGCTTCGACGCTGGGCAGCTCGTCGACCGAGACCGCAGCCTTGGCCTTGCCCTTGGTCGGGGTCGCAGAGGCCTCAGGGCTGTCGTCGGCTACGTCCGAGCCATCGTCATCGGGACCGGAAGCCGCAAGCTCCTCACCGTCCTCTTCATCGTCCAGACCGTCTTCAATCAGATCGTCGTTGTCATCGTCGCTCATGTTCTACCTCATGACTTGCGAAAGCAGATTAGTTATAGCCTAGCTGCGCTTAATTTCTAAGACAGCCAGAAAAAATTCAACTACCGCTGACTATCAGCGGTCTCGCCCCTCACCCTGAAGGGTGGCGAGGACTTTGCGCGCACCGCCGACATCTCGATGCTCGCCTAAATAAACACCTTGCCAGGTCCCCAGCGCCAACCGTCCATCCGATACCGGAAGGGTCAGCTGGCAGCCTAGCAAACTGGCCTTGAAGTGCGCGGGCAGGTCGTCAGGACCTTCGTCGTCATGTTCAAACCCCTGTTGTCCTTGTGGGACCAGCCGGTTGAAGAAACGCTCGAAGTCGCGCCGCACTGCCGGGTCGGCGTTCTCGTTGATGGTCAACGACGCCGAGGTATGCTGCAGCCACAAATGCAACAGCCCGACTCGACAATCTCGCAGCCAGGGCAGCTGAGCGACGATTTCATCGGTTACCAGATGAAATCCGCGCGGCCTTGCCCGCAGGGTGATTCCGGTCTGTTGCCACATACAGTTCTCCGCCCTTCGGCGCGCATTCTAACGCGCTGAATGAAAAAGCAAAGCGCGTAATGAGTGACGTTTTCTGTAAGCCGAAACCCCGTGTTCACGTCAAGCCTCGACACGCTTGAGAGAGGCTCTGCTCCGGCAAGTTCAAGCCGATCGCACCCGACACGCCCGCCGCTGATATCCGGTAATGCCTATCGACAAATGCCAGACAAAAAAATGCCCGGTCACCCGGGCATTTTTCAACGCAAGCGGCGCTTACAAGTTGTAGCCACGCTCGTTGTGCTGCGCAAGGTCCAGGCCCACCGACTCTTCTTCCTCGGTGACACGCAGGCCCATGACCACATCCAGCACCTTGAGGATGACGAACGTCACGATCGCGGTGTAGATAATGGTGAAGCCCACGCCTTTGCACTGAATCCAGACTTGTGCGGCGATGTCGGTGACGGTGCCGAAGCCGCCCAGCGAAGGGGCTGCGAAGACGCCAGTCAGGATCGCGCCGAGGATACCGCCGATACCGTGAACGCCGAAGGCATCCAGGGAGTCGTCGTAGCCCAGTTTGCGTTTCAGGCTGGTGGCGCAGAAGAAGCAGACTACGCCAGCCGCCAGGCCGATCACCAGGGCGCCCATCGGGCCCACAGTGCCGGCAGCCGGGGTGATGGCAACCAGACCGGCAACCACACCCGATGCGATGCCCAGTGCGCTTGGCTTACCGTGGGTCAGCCACTCGGCGAACATCCAGCCCAGCGCCGCAGCAGCGGTGGCGATCTGAGTAACCAGCATCGCCATGCCTGCGGTGCCGTTGGCCGCTGCAGCGGAACCGGCGTTGAAGCCAAACCAGCCTACCCACAGCATCGCCGCGCCGACCAGGGTGTAACCCAGGTTGTGCGGGGCCATCGGGGTGGTCGGGAAGCCCTTGCGCTTGCCCAGCACCAGGCACGCCACCAGACCGGCCACACCGGCGTTGATGTGCACGACGGTACCGCCAGCGAAGTCCAGTACGCCCCAGTCCCACATCAGGCCGCCCACGCCGCTCCAGACCATGTGAGCGATTGGCGCATAGACCAGGGTGAACCAGATGGCCATGAAGATCAGCATCGCAGAGAACTTCATGCGTTCTGCGAAGGCACCGACGATCAGGGCCGGAGTGATGATGGCGAACGTCATCTGGAAGGTGACGAACACCGCTTCAGGGAACAGCGCCGCGGCACCGGTAATGCTCGACGGGGTGATACCCGAAAGGAACGCCTTCGACAGACCGCCGACGAAGGAGTTGAAGTTCAGAACGTTGGCTTCCATACCGGTGGTATCGAACGCCAGGCTGTAGCCGTAGACCATCCACAGGATGCTGATCAGGCCAGTGATCGCAAAGCACTGCATCATGACCGACAGAACGTTTTTGGAGCGAACCATGCCGCCGTAGAACAGGGCCAGACCCGGGATGGTCATGAACAGCACCAGCGCGGTCGAGGTCAGCATCCAGGCAGTGTCGCCTGAGTTGAGGACTGGGGCTGCCACTTCGTCTGCCGCCATGGCCAGGCCAGGGGTTACGAGGGACAACAGGGCTCCTAGCCCTGCGAATTTACGCAGAGTCATTGTGTTTTCTCCTGGGGCGTTGGGTTTGGCGGCTTAGATTGCGTCGGTATCGGTTTCGCCGGTACGGATGCGAATAGCCTGTTCCAGATTGACCACGAAGATCTTGCCGTCACCGATCTTGCCGGTGTTGGCCGCCTTGGTTATCGCTTCGATAACGCGGTCCAGATCCTTGTCGTCGATCGCAACATCGATCTTCACCTTGGGAAGGAAGTCGACTACGTATTCCGCACCGCGGTACAGCTCGGTGTGGCCTTTCTGACGACCGAAGCCTTTGACTTCAGTAACGGTGATGCCCTGCACGCCGATTTCGGACAGCGACTCGCGGACGTCGTCCAACTTGAACGGCTTGATGATGGCAGTGACTAGCTTCATGAAACTCTCTCCCGAATTGGTGGACTTGCCCCAGGAAAACAAACCCGTCTCAAGTCTAAGCGCAGTGTCTGGCTTTGTAACGCGTCGAAGGCCCCAAACAGACCCGACCCTCTCCAGAAAACCGCTTCTGACGAAACACTTCCCTGCTCCGCTTGCCGCACTGCATTCGTCACAGCGACTGCATCAGTGCATGGGTCATATGCCACTAAGCAGAAACCTTGCCACATCGCGCAAAGCCAGGAATTACCGGCCTTCGATGGACGTCGATGAGTTTCAGATGGCCATCATCCAATCCTTGCGCACAACAACAGTGCGCGCCTGCACGGCCCCATGCGCGAAAACCGTGCAGCACGGCACAAGCCAGGCACCACAGGCGCTGCGTGCTACACTGGCGCCCCTCTGATTGACGGAAAACCACCATGCTCGCGCCCAAAGCCTTCCTCGACGCCCTGAGCGGCCACGCCTCGAAACTGTTCAACGGCGAGACGCCACTGCCGCGCAACGAATTCGAAGCCCAGTTCAAGGCCCTGATGCAGAGCGGTTTCAGCAAGCTTGACCTGGTCAGCCGCGAAGAATTCGACAGCCAGATGGTCGTCCTGGCCCGCACCCGCGCACGGCTAGAGGCGCTGGAGGCGAAGATGGCGGAGCTTGAGGCGCAGGTAGTGGGGGCGGCGAAGGAGTAAGAAGGCGAGCGCTATATGCGCCACGCGATAGACACCCTGGATGGCCCACTGGAGGTATGGAAAGTCGCTTACACCAATGGCGGCCACCGTCTGGCGTTCATCGATGCATATGAAGCCAGGAACGACATGCTGGTGATCGTGGACATCCAGGGCGATCACATTTTGTGGAATTTCATGCATGGCCGCTCAAAGACGATGAACCGCCATCGTCAGGGAGAATTGCTCTACCAGCGTTATGAAATCGAGAGCAAAGAAAAAGGGCAGCTGTGAGGCTGCCCTTTCATTGTCTGAATCCTGATATTGGCATCCTCAGGAAATGGGATGAGAGGTCTCACCACCACCGATCTTGCAGCATCGCTGGGGTACCTACGTCAGTCATTGCCCTGCAAGGCCACTGATTTCGCGCTCTGCTGCTATTCTCTAGCAAAGTGGGAGTCGACGTACACCCCCGCCGCCAATCGGCACCATCGCCCGCGCAAGGCCCTAGAATCACTGCTACCCCTCCACCTTGACCGCCCTTGAGCATGTAGCAGGAAGCGGTGCGGTACAAAGTCAGTTCACGTCGTACGCTATTTTCTTAAGCCGAGTGCAAGTCGGCGTCGAAGTCCCGCCCTTTAACGTCGCCCCCTAGCCAAAATTTGCCAAGCCTGACGCCCGCCGATTTGCTGCAAAGACGGCGAGAGAGGAATCGTCCCCGGGGTACAGCCTTAAAATCAGCGGTGAACTATAGGTAATGGATTCAGTTTTTTTAGCCTGTCGCGCCAGGGAGTTTTCCTCAAGACATGACAAAAATATGAGTCGTGAACTTTAGGTAATGTATTCAGTTGTAGAGGCTCTCGCCTCAAGCAGAGCGTCCCTAGGCAATACGCCAACTTCAGCCTTGAACTTCAGGAAATGAATCCAGCTTTCAAAACCACGTTATCAAGGGGCACACCTCTAAAAAGACATCAATGCCAGTCGCAAATATTTTGGTAATGCATTTAGTATTCAGGATCATCACGCCATATTTTTTCTTGACGATCAAAACCACCATCACAATAATAAATTCGAACCCGACACAACATGCGCAACGGATAATTCACTTATCAGAGGCCGTGCACGCAATGGACTGTATAAATGTAAAAAATCTATCTAAAACCTATCAAATAAAAGAACAATCGAATGGGCAGCTCGGCTGGCTGAAAAGCCTAATATCTCCTAAAATTTCGGAAAAAACGGCTGTTGACGATATTTCATTTACCGTCAAACAGGGTGAGGTCGTAGGATTTCTCGGCCCTAATGGCGCAGGCAAAAGCACTACGTTGAAGATACTGTCAGGCTTGCTTTATCCGACTAATGGAAAAGTCTCTGTTCTCGGATACAAACCACAGCAGCGCACCAAAGAGTTTCTTAAATCCATATCGCTCATCATGGGCCAACGTCAACAGCTGATCTGGGATTTGCCAGCGATGGAGACGTTTCGAATGAATCAAAAGATATTCGAAATCCCCGACGAACAGTTCAAACAGACTTATGGCCATCTGGATGAGTTGCTTCAGGTGTCGAAGCTGGCTAAAGCGCCGGTAAGAACCTTGTCGCTCGGCGAAAAAATGAAGTGTGAGCTTGTCGCATCGTTACTTCATGACCCCAAAATTTTGTTTCTCGACGAGCCGACTATCGGACTCGATGTTGGGGTGCAAAAAACAGTTCGCTCATTTATCCGAGACTATAGCCGCGAACGAAATGTAAGTGTTTTGCTAACGTCCCACTACATGCAGGATATTGAATACTTATGCAAGCGAGTTATTGTTGTTTCCAATGGAAAGATCTCCTTCGATGACACCCTCGAGTCTTTGCGTAAACGTATGTCGGATCATCGCATCATCACGGTGGAGTTGTCTGAAAGTGTTATGGCTTCTGCACTTGGCCGGTACGGCTTGGTGCGCTCTGCAGGAGATTTTGTACATGAGTTACTGGTGCCGGCTGCCAAGGTGGTTGGCATCTGTACGCAGATTCTGGCCGAGCAGCCAGTCATTGATATTTCCATCGGAGATCCACCGATCGAAGAGGCTCTATTAAAGCTGTTCACGACCTCTCACGACGAAGCCGGACAAGAAGTCAAGGGTGCCCCCGGGGAGTGTGTCGAGTGAGCCGGTTTGCCATGAAAGCTTCAGGCATTGCGCGCACAGCGATTCGTCGCAAGGCTGCGCATCGTGCGGAGTTGTTTGTATTGGTTCTCGCCTCTTTGGTGCCGTTGTTCATGATGGTCATCTGGATGGGCATTGCAAAGAATGCCGCACTGGAAGGGTTCACTCCTGCCAGGTTTGCCGCTTACTTTACCTTGGTGTTTCTGGTTGGCGAAATCGTCTCCAGCACAGCTACTGAAGAAGTAGAGAGCGACATCCATTCGGGGAATATCGCCAGCTTTCTCCTGAAGCCGTTCAATATTACCCTCTATTACTTCATGGGGGAAATGGCTTCGGCGATGGTTAGAGCCATGCCGATACTTTTTCTAGTGGCTGGAGTATTCCTTTTTTCCGACGCGAGTAAGTACTTTCACCCAAGCCATCTACTGCCCGCACTGCTCGGAGTAATACTGGGCTTTACCATTAACTACTTATTGTATTTTATTGGTGGCCTTGCGGCGTTTTGGTCTGACCAGGCAAGTGCCTTTGACCTAGTGCTAACCTACATGCTCACATTATTCGGCGGAATCCTCGCACCCTTGACGCTTTATCCGAACTGGATGCAGTCGGTACTTGAATGGTCCCCATTTCCTTACATTGTTAATTTCCCAATACGGATCATCATGGGAGAACTAACACGCGAACAACTGGTGAACGGCTTGTTGTTTCAAGTCATGCTGATTGTTGTCCTTTGTTTGCTAGCTCATTTCATCTGGGCCAGAGGTATCAAACGCTATTCGGTGTTCGGATAATGAACACACTAAGCGCAGTCAAAACGCTTCTGACAGCAAGATTGCAGGCAAACATTAAAGATCGCACCCCTGTCTTTGTCAGTTTGCTGAATACGGCACTACTGGGAATATCCGTATACGTGGTGATCGAGGTTTTTTTCGGAAATGTCGAGACGATCGGTGGCTGGAACAAACAGCAATCGATAGTATTGTATGGCACATTTATTCTTATTCGCTCCTTTGTACAAATGGTCGTATTACCCAACTGCGAGGCGGCCTCCAAGCTCATTATCAGTAAGGCCATTGACACTTACTTGTCCAAACCAGTTGATATTCAAATAATCCTGGCCTTTGGACAGTTTCGCCTATGGCACATTTTCGGGGTCTTGCTTGGACTGGGACTGATGCTGGGTGGCAGTTATGCGCAAGGCCGACTGACGTTGCAGACGTTCGGTGCTTTCTTAGTCTTCATAGTCTTGGCCTGTACACTGGTTTACTCAATCTGGTTCAGCATTGCGAGCTTGACATTCTGGACCAAGAAGACCGGCAGTCTTTCTCACCTGTTATTCATGTTTCTGACAACTGGGCGATTCCCGTCTGGTGCATATCCCGAGTCGATCCAGATCGTGATCATGACCGTAGTTCCTGTCTTTTTCATAATGGAAGTTCCCGCGCAATCAGCGATGGGGTTGACGACGGGGCAGTCTTTGGCGGGCGCTGTAATGGCGACTCTGGCCTTCTTGCTGTTGTCTCGATTGCTTTGGCATTGGGGAATCAAGAAATACCTTCGAAACGGCGGCTGACACTCGGAAGCACCAAACTTTTAGACAATAAGGTATGGATGATATGAACAATTTTCTAGATTTGTTCGCCGACCAAGTTCGTCGCGCGCCTTGCGCCGTTGCAGCTTCGGATGGTTGTAATGCCCTGAGCTATCAAGATCTTGACGAGATATCCGACGGCTTCGCCCGCAGGCTGAGCGCGGCATCGGTCAAACCCGGCAACGTTGTCGCCATCGGCCTTGAACGCGGGCTAGGATTTTTGGTTTCGATGATAGGCCTGTTCAAGGCTGGGGCCGCTTACCTGCCACTGGATCGCTCGCTGCCGCTAGATCGGCAGGCCTATATGCTGGAGCAATGCGATTGCCGCTACCTGATAGCGGAGAACGACAGCCAGTCATTGTTCAAAGGCATTGCTCATCTGACCATGCCCGGCAAGCTCCAAGAACTCAAGGGTGGAGCGCCGTTCGGGCGCTACGTATTGAAGGCCGACAGCCTTGCTTATGTGATCTTCACCTCCGGCTCCACAGGAATGCCCAAGGGGGCGATGATCCATCACGCAGGAATGCTCAATCACCTGCTAGCTAAAGTCGAAGACCTGGGGATGCACAAAGCGCCCAACGTGGCGCAAACAGCGCCCCAAGGTTTCGACATCTCCGTATGGCAATTCCTCGCTCCGCTCATCTGCGGAGGGCGGACGGCAATTCTGACACGATCGGAGTTTCTGGATCTGGATCGTCTGAGTGCGCGGATCGTGCACGACGAAATCGATATCCTGCAAGTGGTCCCGAGCCATCTAATGGCCATTCTGGATGCGATCAGCGTGGGTGCACAGAATGCGCGTTTTGATCATCTGAGCTGCCTGGTTGCTACGGGCGAAGTGCTGCCCGTTTCGCTTGCTCGACGCTGGTTGGCCACCAAGCCAAATGTACCTCTGGTCAATGCCTATGGTCCGACTGAGTGCAGTGACGATGTGACCCACCATGTTATCTCCCGGATGCCTTCTACTGATCACGCTGTCCCGATCGGGCGGGCGATACGCGGAATTCGGCTGATGGTGCGTGGCGCGGACCTGATGGCGTTGCCCGTAGATAAGGTCGGGGAGCTCTACGTCGAAGGGATTGCGGTGGGGCTGGGCTACGTCGGCCGCCCCGATCTGACCGCCAATGCATTTGTCATTGTAGACGGCCAACGAGCCTACAAAACCGGTGACCTCGTCAGCTGTGATAACAAAGGGGTCTTTCACTATCACGGTCGAGCAGATGATCAGGTCAAGGTGCGAGGTCACCGAGTTGAGCTGAGCGAGGTCGAATTCGGCATATTGCGACTGCCTTACGTCAAACAGGCTGCTGTGGTGCTCAACACTTCGCACTCCCGAACCTTTTTGACGGCATTCCTCGTGGAACAGAAGGGCGCTACCACCGATCTCGACACGCTGCGTCTCGATCTGCGCGAGCTCTTGCCGGAACACATGATCCCATCGGAGTTCCGCGTGCAGTTGTCTCTGCCCGAGACGTCCAACGGCAAGATCGACAAGAAAAAACTCTCGGCATTAGCTAATCAGACACCGGCGCATGCCACGACACAGAACGCTGAAGCAACAGAGTCTGCCGGCGGACAAGAGCTGCTCGATACCTGGCGTGATTTGTTGGGTAATCCGACGCTGCAACCCACTGACGATGTATTCAGGCATGGGGCCGATTCGATTCTAGCCCTGCAATTCATCGCACGGACGAAGGTGCAAGGACATGCCTTCACGCTGAGGAACATCTTCCAGAGCCCGACCGCGCTTGGGTTGCTCAGGGTAGCAAAATCCCAGGCCCGCGAAGTCGTTGCCGAGAGGGCACAACATCTGAGTCCGCGACTGGCGCAGGGCGGTTCGCCTTCATTCAAACCGATTTCGCCGGCACAGAAGGGTATTTACGTCCAGTCGCTGCGAACCCGACATCGCACCACCTACGTTCTACAGTTTGCGTTTCGTATGGTGCTGCCCGATGACGGCGTCGGGCTGGAAAAAGGATGGCGTAAAGCTCATCAGCACCTTGAGCTTTTGCGTAGTGCGTTCGTTCTGGCACCGTCGGGCGAGCCGATGCGCGTCGTTGCCGAGGAGCTCCCCTGAGATGGTCACGGAACGCTCTGGCGCACCTTGATGAAGTGCAGCAGCGCCAGTACATCAAAGACTTCCTCATGGAGGATAAACAGAGAGGTTTCGAACTGGATGAGCCCTCGCTTTATCGATTGAAGCTGTTTCATCTGGGGGGCAACGACTATCAGTTTGTCCTCAGTGCGCATCATCTTGTGCTGGATGGTGCATCGATTTTTTCCCTGATGAGCAAGGTGTTCTCGGGATCGGCGGGGGCGCCGGATTCGTTTCCAGCTTATATAGAGGGGCAGGAAAAATTCTACCTGCATCCTCAGGATCAACAGTTCTGGGCAGACCTACTCGATCCTTTCGAGACCCCGATCTGCGTCGCCGATACGCTCGCCGAGCCCTCCTTGAAACCGGTGGAGCATGTGGTCTTTGAAAGACGTCTGCCCGCGACTCTTGAGCAGGACATCGTGCGTCTGTGTGGTCGTACCGGAGTCACGATTGCTTCTGTTGCTGCAACGGCTTGGGCCATGGCGCTCAATGCAGTAAACGGCGGGCTTCACCAACTCTTCGGAATGATCGTCTCGGGGCGAGCCGACACCGGAGTTGACTTGCAAGCCATCGGGATGTTCGCCAACACCTTGCCGATGCCCTTGGTACTTTCGGCGGCGCAGAGTCCCGAGGTCAGCCTGCAAGCCGTCAGTGCACGTATCGCAGAATTGATTCGCTTCGAATCTATTTCGATGAACGATACATTGCTCAGCACACGTTCGCGTTTTGCGAACGGCGCGTTTGATACAGTGCTCAACGTCGAGACGCTGGCAGACTGGGCTGCACTAGAGGCACCCGGCGTTAAGCTCGAACTCACGCAGGTGACGGACTTCACAGAGTTTCCCTTTGCCGTTGAAGTCCTCAGCACAGGCGATGGCATCACTCTTGATTTCATCCGTGATCCCGAGCGTGTCTCCAGGGAAAGGGCAGAAGCGCTGTGTGAACATTTCTTAAGTGCACTGATATATATCTGTGAATCGCAGCGCCCGCTGCAAGAGTGGCGGGACTGGCAAGCCGCTCCCCTCGCCCCAGTTGCGAACGATCTGGCCCCGGCTTCACCCTTGCTGCATATACCTTTCGACACGCTGGTCCTGAATGCCGCACGTGCGATCATCGGCAGTGACTCGATTACCCTGAAGCAGAATTTTTTCTCCGCAGGCGGTGATTCAATCAGTGCGCTGCAACTGACTGCACGCCTAAGAAGCGAGGGGATGACGATTGATCTTGATCGTATCTTTGTAAGTCGATCGCTATCTGAAATTGCCCAAGCCGTACGGCCTCTGCACAGTAGGGCAAGCGGGGAACAGCACTCGCCGACCGGCGCAACCGCGCTAGCGCCAGTACAGCGTTGGTTCGCCGAACAGCAATTGATCAATGCCAATCATTGGTGTCTCGGCACGGCGATCGAAATTCATCGTCCCGTCGCGGCCGATACCCATCTGATGGCAACTCGAGAGATATTGCAGCGCTATCCGGTGCTGAGTGCGCGCTTCAATGCCGATCAAGGATACGACCAGACCATTCCGGCCAGACCGGTCGATGCACAGGCGAGTTGCATAACAGAGCATCTACCTGCACCGATCGATCAATCGCTGCAAGCTATCCGGGCCGTGCTGGATGATTCTCTGTGCGGCCTCGACCTCAAACAGGGAGATCTGTTTCGCGCGGTGCTGTTCCGTACCCCGGATCCCGATATGAATCTGCTGGTACTGGTAGCGCATCACCTGGTGGTAGATGCGATATCCCTGCGTATTCTCGTCGAGGATTATCTGAACCTCTGCTCAGGCAGCGCGCCACCTGCGGAGGTCACCTCATTTCGGGGTTGGGCGCAGCAAATGGCGAGTGATGGACAAGCTTTCAAAAGCGAAGTTCTGAAGCAGACGGCCTACTGGTCACGAGTCATCGAAACGGTTCCGGCCGGGATGCCTTTTGACCGGAACCGGCGATCGTCGGGCTGCACTGCAACACTGTCCCGGAGAATTAGCAACACAGCGACCACTGCGCTGATCCGCGAGGTGCCTGCGGCTTACAACACCCACATCAACGACATTCTTATCTCAGCACTGGTCCGAACGTTTTCCTCTTGGCGCGCGGGCTCGGACATTGCGATCAACCTAGAAGGACATGGTCGCGAAAGCGTCCTGAATGGCGTAGACGTATCCCGCACAATCGGCTGGTTCACGTCGGTGTTCCCGGTTTGTCTGAATGATCCTCAAGAGGGGCTCGGGAGTCTGATTCAGGCAACCAAACGCACACTCGCGGACATCCCGCAGCGAGGTGTCGGATATGGGCTGCTGCGTTATCTGTTAAATGAGTCCCAGGTGATTCCTGCTGCCGAACCCATGGTGCAGTTCAATTACCTCGGGCAGTGGGACAACGTCTCGTTTGACGATCCCAATGTGTCGATGCCATCTGCCCAGATCCTGAGTCTGATCGACCAGGTCTCGGTCGACTCGCGTAACGGCCGACAGCATGCGCTGGAGATCGAGGCACGGATTACTCAGGGTCGATTTGAAGTCGACTGGTATTACGATGACGGGATCCTGTCCCCGCAGGAGGCCGAAAGCCTTGCCACGCACTACGTCGATGTACTGACGGAAATCATCGATCATTGCACAGGGGGTGCGCTGATACGGGTGCCCGGCGACTATCCGGATGTCAGTCTGACAGATACTGAGTTGCAGTCGCTGATTGACTGCGCCGGAACCGTACCCGTGGATATTTATCCCTTGTCACCGACGCAAAACGGAATCCTATTCCAGCACCTGATGAGCGATGACGACACCTATACCCTGCAATACGTCATGGACATCAATGGCGAGATCAAGATCAGCGTGCTCGAAGCAGCCTGGCGACTGCTGGCCGAGCGTCATCCGATCCTGCGCACGGGGTTCTTCTGGGATACGGTCGCGGGCCCGGTGCAGTACGTGGTGTCAGAAGCAATTTGTAGTTGGCAGGTCATCGCGCACAGCGGAGATGAGGCACAGCATGATCGCCTGATGCGCGACGATCGCTCGTCGATCTTCAATCTGGCGACACCTGCGCTAACCCGCTTCACGTTGCTGTCCCAGGATTCGCGAACCCACAAGTTGGTCTGGACCTACCATCACATCCTTCTGGATGGTTGGTGTGTGGCCAAGGTCATCAAGGAGCTGTTTGCCCTCTACGACCAAATGATCTGCGGCGTGCAGCCCCGGCCAGTGTTCAACCTTGTCTACCGCGATTACATCACATGGCTGGCCAATCAACACGAACGGGAGAAGCGTCCGTTTTGGCGACGCTATCTGGCGGGGATCAGCCCTACGTTGTTCACCAGTCCCATTGCCTATCAGTCGTCTTCGCAGAAAGATCACAACGTCTACCGCTTCAACCTCGGGCGCGATCTGTCGAATGCCGTTGAGAGATTCTGCAGCGGGCTGGGTGTGACGATTGCCGTGTTGTTCCAGCGTATCTGGGCAGAGGTTCTAGCAGCAAACACACAGAGTCTCACCCCGGTTTTCGGCTGGGCAATTTCGGGAAGGCCCGCAGACCTTGAGGGCTCGCAAGACATCATCGGCCTCATGACCTCAATCGTGCCGTGCAAGGTGGAGGTACAGGAGCCGGTCTCACCCGAGACTCTTCGAGATTTGCAGCGCAACAGTGCAGTGCTGCAGGACGAAGGGCATGTCTCGATGAGTCATTTCCAGAATGCTGCCGGTCTGAGCCAACGGGCATTGTTCAACACCGTTCTGGTGGTCGAAAACTTCGAGCTTCAGAACAACCTGCCGGTCGGTGATGGCTACCGGCTGAGCAATCTGCGATGGATCGAGAAATCAGAGTTTCCTTTAGTTCTCGGTCTGGTCCCGGCAGATGAGTTCCTGATCGAGCTCAACTTCAACCCCCAAAAATTCTGCATAGCGCAAATGGTCGATCTTCAACAACAGATTGTTTTTCATGCGCGTCGAATTTCTTCTAGAAATGGATACCTAGAGCATGATGCATATATACAGTGCGAATCAGTATCATAAGTTGGATAACTTTATTGGTGATGTAGCGGTCTACCTGAAGATAGAAGGGTTGAATCCTGCCGGGTCGATAAAACTCAAGACCGCCATATCGCTTATCGACGAAAGTGAACGTTTGGGGCTGCTTTCGCCCGGACGAAAAGTAATCGAGTCCAGTTCGGGAAACCTGGGTGTCGCGTTATCGATGATTTGTGCGCAACGCGGCTATCCGTTTACCTGCATCACCGATCCCAATGTCAACCAGGTCAGCGTCAACCTGATGAAGGCTTATGGAGCCAAAGTCATTGTTTGCGAAACACATGATAACAATGGCGGCTTTCTCGGGGCACGCATTGCTCTAATTCAGGACATGATCCGACAGGATCCGAGCTATTTCTGGACAAATCAGTACGCCAATCCGGCCAACCCACTGGCGCATTACAACAGGACAGCTCCCGAAATTTTGCAGCAGCATCCCAACTGCAAGTGGCTATTTGTCGGTGCTGGCACCACCGGAACGCTTGTCGGTTGCGCGCAGTATCTAAGTAAACATGCGCCAGACGTGAAGCTGATTGCTGTCGATACCGTGGGCTCGATCAACTTTCAGGAAGTGCCGATGAAACGTCTGATACCCGGTTTGGGAACGAGTCGGCGTCCGGAAATACTCGATCGAGATCTGGTGGGGCATATCGAGTTCGTTGATGAAGTCGAAACGATCCGGATGTGCCGCAGTATTGCGCTGGACTACGGCTTGCTGGTCGGTGGTTCCACAGGGACGGTTCTGGTGGCGCTCAAACGCCTATGGAAACAGATTCCGACGGGCGACGAAGTCGTCGTGATCAGTCCCGATATGGGTGAACGGTATCTCGAAACGATTTATTCGGATAAGTGGTGTGACGCCAACTTTGGCAGCCGGATTTAACAACACCAGATGCCGGACTAAGTCTCGACAGTACCTTGGTTGATGTTTTTCAGAGCAGAAGGAACCTAGCGTGTCACAATTACTATTTCCCCCAAGCGGTATCTCGCAAACAAAGATTTTTCTAGATCAATGGGACCGCGTCAGCCACAATTTTAAGGATACACCTGCCATAGAAGATGGCGGTGTTTTATACAGTTATGCCGAAGTAGATGCAGAAAGTCAGCGAATCGCTGCTTATCTGGCACACCACGCGATTGGTACCGGCGCGATAGTTGCCATAGGTTGCCCCCGAGGCAAGGATCTGCTGGTAGCGTTGCTGGGCGTAATGAAAAGTGGCGCAGCCTTCTTTCTTTTGGACCTAAATGCTGCGCCAGCACGCTTGTCCGTTCAACTGGACGCCTCCGTTGCGAAGCTGGTTCTGGTCTCTGACGGGTACAAGGCAGGCGACAATTGCGCTCTAGCCACCGAAAAGGTCGTGCCCCTCGGTCTGGTCCTCGATACCGCACAGTCCCTGCACTTCGAGCAACCGCAGATAACCCCTCAAGATCTAGCGTACGTAATCTTCACTTCAGGCTCTACCGGCCAACCGAAGGGGGTATTGGTTTCACACCGGGGCATACCTAACCTCGCGCGTCATGCACTGACGTATGGCATAACGCAGGGTAGCCGGGTACTGATGTTTTCTCCTGTGTGTTTCGACGCAATCATCGCCGAAGTTGTCATGACCCTTTATGCCGGCGGCTGTCTGGTTGCAGTGAGCGACGATGAACTGCGGGACTTCGACTGCCTGCACGACCAGCTGTGCAATCGTCGAATCGATGTCGCCACACTACCTTCATCACTGGTGTCCCTACTGCCGGCCGAGCTGCCGATCAGCCTAAGTACATTAATCGTGGCCGGCGAGAGGTGTAGCAAGCAAGCGATTGCAAACTGGGCGGGCCGAACACGTCTGATCAACGCATACGGGCCTTCTGAAGCAACCGTTGCCACCACAGTCAAGCTGTGCGACCTCGATACCTCACCGGCGAATATTGGCCAGCCAATTACCAACGTCTCGGTGCGATTGCTCGACGAGACGCTGGTAGACGTACCTGATGGCGAACTCGGCGAGATCTACATCAGCGGGGCGAGTGTTGCCTTGGGCTATCTGGGCAATCCCGACTTGAGCGACGCAAGGTTTGTCCGTGGCCTGGACGGTGTTGACAGCTTGAGTTTTCGTACCGGTGATTTCGCCAGGCGCGATGTGAATGCAGACATCCTGTTCGAGGGTCGCAAGGACGACTTGGTCAAAATCAACGGAAACCGCGTTGAGCTTGGGGAAATCGAGGCTTGCGCCATGGCTACGCGGCTCATTCGAAGTTGCCACGCCTGCTGCGTTGATGCTGATACACAGAGGGCAAGAATCGCGCTTTTTGTAACCCCGTCGGGGAAGGTTAATGACGCGCGGCTGGAAGCTGAGCTGACGGCCCGTATCAGCACCGAGTTGCCGATTTACTTCATGCCAGCGCGCATCTTAGTACTGGATGAGCTTCCGCGTAATCTAACGGGAAAGGTTGATCGGGCCGCGTTGATCGCGCAGTTGGCCCGAGTAAGCGACGAAGGCGGAGCAGACGAGGTAATGACTCCTCAGGAGGAAACCCTGGCGTTGATGTGGGCGCAGATTCTCGGTCGTCCTATCAATAACCGTGACGCGAACTTCTTTGCCTTGGGCGGCAACTCCGTTCTCGCGATGCGCCTAGTTACGCTGATGAAGCGGAGTGGCATTCAGATCAATCTCAAGCGCGTGTTTAACGCACCAACCCTGGCGCAAATGGCCTGTCTGATCAAGGAGTAGGCGATGATGACCAAAGGGCTGAATCCTTACCAACGGTATTATTGGGCCACTTCAAACGCTTACGATCTTGCGGAAACAGCCTGCGTAAGCATCGGGTTTGCGCTGAATGGGCCATTGCAAACTGCGCAATTTAGCCGCGCGGTGGATGCGGTGGTCAATCGCCATGAACAGCTGCGATCACACTTCTACGAAACAGCCGAGGGTGCGCGACGGTTCCCCGAAGCACAAGTGAGCAATGTGCTAAGCGTCGATAGCGAGCCGCTTGAATTGTCCCGCCTGGAGGGTTACATCGAGGACCTGTGCCGACGGCCGCTTGATCTGAAGGTGGACATACCGCTCAGGGCCTACCTGAAAAAGCTCGGGCATGAGCTTCATCTATTTACGCTGATCATTCATCACATCGTTGTGGACTCGTGGTCGCTGGAGGTGATCCTCGACGATCTGGCGACCGCATACAACGGCGCTATATCCGGCGCGCCAGAGCCGTTGTTGGAGCCACTGAGCTTCGATCATGAAACGCTGGCGATGCCGTTGGCAGATGATGAGTATCAACGCCAGGCACTGTTTTGGCGTAAGTATCTCAAGGACGCGAAGACTCCGCTAATTCCGGGCTTGCTGACCGGAGAAAGTTCGCAAGGCAAGTCGACTTTCGATGTGATGCCCCTCAGTACAGAGGTCCACAACGCCATGAATCGACTATGTCATGCGCTGGATGTCACACCTTTCGTGGTTTACACCGCAGCGGCGTCTATCGCCCTCGCACAACTTTGCGACTGCGACGATTTGTTGATTCAGACCAATGTGACGCCGCGCTGGACGGAAGGCACGCAAACCGTTGTCGCCTATCTGTCTGCGCGCATTCCGTTACGAGTACGTATCGATTCGAAACTGCTATTACAAACCCACATTATTAACGTCGCCGACTCCCTCTACGAGACCTTCGAAAGCGTTGGTCTTTCGATCGGAGAAATCATGGCCGAATCCGGAATCAGCCAGAGCTTACCAATCCATATCGGTGCTGAAAGCTTGTTTGAAGGTTGGAATCTGAAAGGCGTCGCTGTCTCCCAAGTCCAACTGCCCGATTATCAGCCGTGGCCACTATTCATGTGGGTGCCAGTCACAACTGACTATTGCTTTATCAAACTGCAATATCAGGCCGACCGAATTTCGCATGAAAGCATGCTGAAACTCAGACACCTATTGAACGAAACGTTAGATCAATTCTGCCTCTTGAATGCCGAAGTAAGCATTCGTGACACCACCGTTTTAGACCACGAAGCCATCAAATGAGATCTCCAATGAAAGACTCCCAACATCTGTCATCTCACGCGTTGACCGTCGTCTCGGGTTCGCAGATCGCCAACCTGATGCCTTTATTGCGCCTAGATATTCTGCGTCTAATCGAAGAGACCTACCTGCAACACGAAGCCGGGCTGACCATCAACCCCGACAGCCATTTCCTGAGGTTCAGGGAGCGTCAATCGGATCGGATCATCGCCCTGCCGGCTGCAATTACCAATGACACACCCATTTCGGGCATCAAGTGGATTGCCAGCTATCCGAAGAACATCGAGCGCAATTTGCAGCGCGCCTCGGCCGTCCTGCTCCTCAACGATTACGAAACGGGCTATCCGGTAGCTTGTCTGGAAGCCTCCCAAATCAGTTCGGCTAGGACGGCGGCTTCTGCGGTAATCGCCGCGAGGGCGTTGGGGGCGGATCCGAAGAAGGCGCCGAAAATCACATTCGTCGGCGCAGGAGTAATCTCTTGCGCGGTCTTTGATTTCTTCATGGCCGATGGCTGGAAGTTCGATCAGGTCACAGTTTGCGATCTGGATGCAGCCTCGGCTAATGAGCTTTGTCACCATGTTCAGTCGGAGACGGGCCAGCGAGCGCGTTTCGTCGCGGACTTGAAGGCTGCGATCAGTGCGACTGACATCGTTGTTTTCGCCACCAATGCCAGTACGCCTTACGTGTCTGGAGACGATGCCTTCACCCCCGGCCAGATCATTCTGAATATATCGCTGCGCGATATCAGCCCGGACATCATCTGGCGGGCATTCAACGTCGTTGATGACGTGGAACATTGCATGAAGGCCAATACCTCGCCCCACTTGGCAGAACAGAAATACGGTGATCGCTCGTTCGTGCATGGCACGCTCGCGCACATCCTGAACAACCCGAGCCTAATTGACCCCTCGCGGCCGCTGATCTTTTCACCATTTGGGCTGGGCGTTCTGGACCTTGTGGTCGGCCAACTGTTCGTCGACAAATGCCTGGCGGCCGGTGCCTACACCAACATCGTGGACTTCATTCCCGATACGCGGCGTTGGGCCACATCCTACAGCTGAGCCAAGCACAGAGCAGAGACGCGAGCCTTCATACATTCTATTCCAGGGAGGAATGACCTCATGCAAAACAAAAAATGCATGATCATCGGCTTCAATGATTTCTCGTTCAACGACTACTGTCAGATGCTTGATCAATTGGCACCTGAAGCAGCAGCGAAACGTGATTTACGTCTGGCGTTTGTCAACTACGGAGGCTCGCGGCTTCACGCATTGGGCTTGCTGAACAAGACACGTGAGCAGGAGGGGCTGGCAAATCTGAACCTGAACAACGCCGACTTTCTATGGCCGGTGGTGATGGTGCTGGGTACCTACCTCGACAAGCACGGCATCGCCTTTGACTACGTCAATCTGTTCCAAAGCGAGAAGGATGTGCTGGCGCAAAAGCTGGCGTCCGGCACGATCAGCGCGGTGGTCATCACCACAACACTCTATGTGATGCCCCATCCTGTACAGGAAATCGTAGATTTTGTGCGTTCCTATTCTCCTAAGGTGCAGATCATCATTGGGGGACCTTACATCAGCGGTTTGTTCAAGACACATGATCGCGAAATGCTCGGTGATTACCTGAGTGTTCTTGGCGGCGATATCTATATCAACAGCAATGAAGGCGAAGAAACCCTTCGCCAGGTTCTGGAGGCGCTCAATAAAAACTGTTCGGTTATCGGATTGAGCCGCACTGCCGCGCTCGATGGCGATACATGGGTGTTCGGGGCGGATGAGCCGGAATTCAACGAGCTGAACGAGAATTTCGTCAATTACAGGCTGTTCGAACCGCGCGGCATCGGACGATTTCTGTCCACACGGACAGCCAAATCCTGTCCTTACGCCTGTGCGTTTTGCGGTTTTCCCCAGCGCGCCGGCAAGTATCGTTACTTATCCACGAGCGATGTAGAGCGCGAACTGAATGCTGTGAAGGCGATTGGTACCGTAGACACACTGACGTTCCTGGATGACACATTCAATGTGCCCAAGCAGCGATTCCGGGAAATCATGCAGATGATGATCGACAATCAGTACAACTTTAAGTGGAACTCCTTCTACCGCTCTGATCAGGGCGATCCGGAAACCATTGCGCTAATGGCGCGCGCAGGGTGCGAAGGGGTTTTTCTGGGTATCGAGTCGGCTTCCGACACAATGCTAGCGCTTATGCGCAAAACGTCACGCCGCAAGAACTATGAACAGGCTATCAGCGCATTCCGCTCGGTGGGCATTGCGACTCACGCCTCGTTCATCATCGGCTTTCCGGGCGAAACCCTCGGCACGGTGCAAGAAAGCCTCGACTTCATCGAAAACTTTCGGCCGGACACTTTCCGTGCGCAGGTCTGGTACTGCGACCCGCTGACCCCTATCTGGAAAGATCGGGAAAAGTACGGCCTCACCGGGTCGGGCTTCGACTGGTCGCATTACACAATGAACAGCGAACTCGCCGCCTCCATAACCGAGCGTTTTTTTCTCACCGCTCAACACTCTACGTGGCTGCCTCAATTCGGATTTGAGCAGTGGAGCCTGTTCTATCTGCATCGACAAGGAATGGAGCAGCGCAATATCCTTGAGTACCTCAACTCCTTCAATGCCGCAGTCAAACATCAACTGCTGCACGGTGATGACGCTGAGCTGCCTGCCCCGATTATTGAGCGCGTTAAGTTCAGTGCCCATTTGCCGGCGCAGAGGCTCCAGATACCTCAGCCCGATTTATCAATGGATTCGGCGGCGCACTTCAAGGCGGCAGAGTCGCGCTTGCGGGAAGCGGCCGCATGGCTGGACCCGCAAAATCTTGGAGCACTGCCGGTGCACATTGGAGAACAGAGGAAGACTGTGCTGAGCCGGCCCAAAGGCGTGGTCAGGGACGGCAATCCGAAAGTCGCTTGGATCGTAGCCTTTTTGATGCACGCTAGCAGCGTTCTGCAGGGTGAGCGATTTTTGGTGCATTATGTCGTCGAAGGGGACACCCGACTGATGGCGGTCGACAATGTGGGCGGCTGCAGCGAGGAGGCACTCTACGATCGTATCGCGCAATTCCTTGCCCGGACGCCAGTGGTAGACAGCCATGACAACTATTTGCTGTCTCGCAATTCACGGTTGAGTGCTTGCGACATTATTTTACGTCAGCCGATTTTGCGCGTGTTTGCCGACGATGTTGTCGTTCCTTGGTTCGACAGCGGGCTGTACATGCACTTGCTGTTGCCGAGTACCGGACCGGTTCAGGTGCTGAGCAACTTTGTTCGATGGGCCCCCGAGCTTCACGCCACGAATGCGCAAAGCGTCCTTGCCGAGCAGGATGTATTCATCAGAGTGCAATAAGCCGGATCAGAGTGAAAAATCTCAAGGCGTTGTACTCCATGATTCTCTTAGCCGCGCAGTGCTGTTTTCTTGCGCTCTTCGCGTGCGCAGGCAGCCGCCAATAGCTGTTCGGCGATACGCAGTTGGAGACGCTCCTCAATGAGGCGGATGAATAGCGGATGCCCGGCAATGGCCGCATCGAGCTCATAACCGTGTCCGTCGGGTTCTCGCAACCAGTAATGGCCGTCAATCAGCGTACGCCGCAGCTCCACCACATCGCTGCGCAGCATGGGTGCGTACTCGCTTTTCCATTGCTCCAGCCGCGCGGTCGCGTCCCGTTCGCTATAACGCTCGCCGGGCTTGAGTGCGGCGCCGACATACAAGAGCATGACCGCCAACTCCTGACGATTCAGCCGTCCCAAGGTCAAACCATTCTTGCTGCTCAAGCGTATTAGTATGTCGACGAATTGCTCAAAATTCGTTGGAAGTTCCTTGTTCAAGATCTTGCTCCTCAGCCATGAATGGTTGCTGCAGCTTAAAGATGACGCAAATTGTAGTGACCCCTTATGACGGCTGCCGGAAAATTCTTGCATGGGCGCTACCCGAAAACGAAACCGTCCTATTTCTACTACTTCGCAATAGATTGGAGTGGGGTAAATGCCTTTGACTTCGGAGACAAGATACCTCTATGGGCGCAGATTATCGCGCTCACGGGGAAACATGCCGTAGAACTTGCGCGGCTCACTCAACCTTTCCCCCGACTAACCTTGAGCACGCCGCACAAAGCGGTGCCGTTCAAGGATCGATCATGTCTCTGGCCATTGTCTTGAGCCGCGCGCAAGTCGGCGTCGAAGCCCCCTCCGTCACTGTTGAAACTCACCTGGCCAACGGCTTGCCGAGCCTGACGCTGGTCGGGTTGCCAGAAGGTGCGGTGAAGGAAAGCAAGGACCGGGTGCGCAGTGCGATCCTCAACTGTCGGCTGGAGTTTCCGGCCAGGCGCATCACCCTGAATCTGGCACCGGCAGACTTGCCCAAGGACGGCGGGCGCTTCGATCTGGCGATCGCGTTGGGGCTTCTGGCGGCCAGTGCACAGATTCCGACCCTGGCGCTCGATGGCGTCGAGTGCCTGGGGGAACTGGCGTTGTCCGGGGCGATCCGGCCGGTTCAGGGTGTATTGCCTGCTGCACTGGCAGCCCGCGAGGCCGGGCATGCATTGATCGTCCCGGCGGTGAATGCCGAAGAAGCCTGTCTGGCGTCGGGATTGAAGGTGATTGCAGTGAGTCATCTGCTTGAACTGGTGTCGCACCTCAACGGCCACACGGTCATCGCCCCTTACAACTCCAACGGATTGATTCTGCAAACCCAGCCCTACCCCGATTTGAGCGAAGTGCAGGGGCAGACTGCCGCCAAGCGGGCGCTGTTGGTCGCCGCCGCTGGCGCGCATAACCTGCTGTTCAGCGGCCCGCCCGGCACCGGCAAGACCTTGCTCGCCAGCCGCCTGCCGGGCCTGCTGCCGCCGCTGGACGAGCGCGAAGCGCTTGAGGTTGCGGCCATCCAGTCGGTCGCCAGCCACGCGCCGCTGACCAGTTGGCCGCAGCGGCCCTTTCGGCAACCCCATCACTCAGCATCGGGGCCTGCACTGGTCGGAGGAGGAAGCCGCCCGCAGCCCGGGGAAATCACCCTGGCGCACCACGGTGTGCTGTTTCTCGATGAGCTGATTTTTTGACTTTCTTCAGCCACTTGTCAAAAATCGCACAAAGCCCACGGATTCAGTAGGTTAGCGTGATAAATCCCTCGCAAATTTCCTTGCCAATCTTCTCAAGCGGTGCTCAGTACGACTCGTATCCCTTCGAACGCCTAGACGAGCCCACGCTGGCGTACCTGTACGCGTGCGATGAGCACGACTACTACAGGCTCCCTTCCAGTGCGACCGTCATCAGATGCCTGGAATGCTTTCTCCAAATCTCTCAGGAATTCTTGACCAGAATCTCGAACACACAAATCAAAAGGATCGCTCCTCGATTTTTGGGCTTCATCAATAGCGACCTATTCCCAGGGGGCGACAATGTCGTACGAGAGAGATCAAGGTGTGCGATAAGACTTTTAGGAGCCTTGGCAGCATTCAATGGACTTGACTACCCGAATTTGGAACTTGATGAAAGCAGTATAAGAAAATATACAAATCTGTTTTATAAAACCAACTTAGACATATTAAAAGTGCGGTACTGGCAAGGATGGCCGATACAAAATAGAAAAGGAAAGGTATCACTTTTACCTTTGAGTGGTTTTTTCAGAACATTTGGAGCTCACTTTTGTGAGAAAGTCTACGATGAAGCCCAACAGTATTTAAACGGCAGAAGCCAAACAACTATTTACGGTTTGAAGCAGCTCAACGAGTTTTGCGAAATCAACGCAAACAACCTGAGCATAGAAATGCTGAGATCTGATCTAGCAATGTCAGAATTTTGGGAACAATTTGTTGTCTACTTTGTTGTAGAATATTATGCAGATGGGACTGGACAAAGACTGTCTACAATTGCTAGAAATTGGAATGGTGAATTTACAAACTTTATTACTCAACACCTCGCTAAACGAGGGCTCATGAGTACAGGTTACACAAACTTACCAATTCTTCCGAAAAGACAGGAAACACATACCAACGTAAAAAATGCGATAAACGGCAGCGGTTTGGTGCACGCAAAGCTTCTATGCGACATTCCGTTACGTTTGACCGACAAGGAAGCTCTTTACAAAATCTTTGATCAATTAAAAACCTCCATGGCATGGATCGAACAATGGGCCCAGGAAGAAATTCTTGATCATGATCGTCGATGGGCTCGGCGCAAATTTGAATCAGAGCACGGAATTATTAGAGAGATCCAAAAAGCTGGATGCAATCAAAGTGACGGAGAATTAATTGCGTGGCAGCGTGACCGAGCCAACCCTAACTGGTACGCCAATGCCGCTAAGAACTTTGAACATCACAGCTATACGTTTCTACAGGAAAGAAGGACGCAAATCTTTCCCGAACCTTTAGGTCAAGTCGCACGAGAGCTCGGGCTGGTCACTCCCGGTTCATTACAGCCACATTGCGTCATGCTTATTCTGAAACATAGTAAGATCACACCAGGTTTTTTGGAAAGTCTAGAACTCTTTGATAAACAAGGCAAGCAAACTGGATTGATTGATGAACAAACCGCCCCAAAGCTTATAGGCTATAAGTACCGCAGAGGCATTAGACTGGCTGAGGTGATAGTTGCCCTAGACTCTTACACCCTAAGTGTTGTGCAGAGCATAATTAGAATTACCGACTACGCAAGAAAGCACCTTCAAGCTATTGGAGATGATAACTGGCGCTATCTCCTACTGACTTCGCATAAGAGTTTTGGCGCGATCAAACGGACTAAGCTTGCTTCCTATAACGCCACGACAGGTGTGCTAGGTGACCATGCAGAACGGATATCAGCAATGACCAGCATGACCGATCGCGAGGCAGTTGAGCTTTTGAAAAGGTCAACGTTAACTGCCGTCCGGGCTACCTCCGCGGTACTCGTTTATCTGGAGACTAGAAGTGCGATCAAAATGTCTGAGGCGCTCGGTCACGCCCAATTGGATCACTCTCTACTCTCTAGATATTTGCCCGCCCCCATCTGGGACTTCTTTCAAGAGAGATGGATCAGGCTTTTCCAAGCAGGGATCGTATTGGAAGCAATGAAAGGGAGCAAAAACATTCTGAAAGCTTCGGACTTTAATTCCCTGGATGAAATCGAAGAGTTCCTTAGTAATCACGCTTTGAAATTCGACGAGCAAACAACAGATCCGGATTGCAGTCCTCTCCATGAGCCGCAGCTGCTAATCAGTGTTGACTATAACGTATTCCTCCAACTATTGAAACTTGAACGAAAATATGTCACTGGCGGATCCAACCTGAAAACACAGCTATGGGCAGACTTAAGCAGTAAGATATTAAACTACTCAAGAGCCAACCTTGAAGATCGCCCAGACCTTAAATTGGCGCTTGAAGAAGCCACTCTTTCATTGGAAGTAACGCCATGACAGGTCATGAAAAATTGGTGGGAGAACTTGCTTTTCTCAAAGAACTATTCCCGAACGACTTGGTTCGCTACGAGAGCAAATGGCTTCAGAGCTCATTTGACGACAGCGTCTGGGATTTTAAATTCGTGCGCAACCTGAGCTTCAAGATAGACTTCAACATTGAGCTCGAAGATGGCAGCTTGTTGACCGCTAAAAAAAACCGAAAACTACTACTCACTTTCAAGAATTGGATATGCATTCAATCCAACCCAGTCATGAATAACGGCATACTACCAGATGCCAAAACTGCATACTCACTGACTCGCAAGTCCATCCACATAATAGACTATTTCCTAATAAATACAAAAAGCTTCCAACTTGCAACTTTCGGATTGAATCTACTAACCGAGAGTGATGTTAAGAAATTTTTCGCCCAACTGTCAGGGCATAAAACAGTCTCAGAATCCATCTACCAATGGTCACATCGAATCACTGAGTATTTCAGAGTAGCTCTTAATGGAATTCCTCAAGCCAGCGCGATTGAATTTGCGAAGGATGAGCCACTAACGTATCGCCTCATCCAAGAAAGCCAGACCATTCCCGGCTTCAGCGAAAATGAAAGCATTTTGATCAAAATCTGGATGTATAAGCAGAGCTTGTACAAAAGGACTACTCGGTTTGGATTTCGCCAAGCCACGCCAACTCATAGGCTGTCCGCAAGGATTCTTCCTAATACGCTGATTGGATTTCGGATAAATTCATCTATGGATTGCCTGAATCTCGATCAGTACGAAGGCCTGGCTCGTGAATTTGGTTCCGCTCCAACCCGCACTCAAACTAAATTAAACATGTCTGAGCGTAGCTTTTTGAAGTATTACCGGTGCTTCATGGCAGTCAGTAGGCTAACAAGATTGAGCTTAGGAGTTCCGACCACCGCGATAGGTAATCTCAACGCAAGGGAGTTAACTTCACAATTTGATCTGGAAGCCACTGATCGATACCGTACACTGAGGCCCAGCACTTTGCTGCCGGCACTGCGCTCTGCCATTGAGTTTGTAATTGCTCATGGCCCAACAATCTTTGAACGGGCCTTAGCAGTGATGACTGCTCAACAAAATAACCCACGGGGCGTTCATGATGAAGGCTTCTCGACCGAGCGGTGGGCTAGCCTCGGTGACGAGGCAGTCAAGAGTGGAATAAAACACTGGTCATTGAGCGCACATGTAAACTATAACGAACAAAACTACGACGCTAATAGGTCTAGGGTCTTTGATCGACAAGACTACTTTGCCCGCTTTCGAGGGAATGAAGGCCTGTGGGAGATGCTTAGAGTTTACTACGGAGCAGCCCAAATGATAATCGGATTATTAATGGCAAGGCGGCAATCCGAGCTAATTGAGTTAATGCCATTCCAGTGCTTGGACAAAACTGGACGATATTTGGTATTCGCAAATCGAAAATCAGGCTACATGTCTTTACGAGAAATCATTCAGCGACCAATACCAGACTTCGCTGCAAACATCATCAAGGGGATATCGGTTTTTCAGCGCCAGCTACTGGAGGCCGGCCTCATTAAGCAGTATTACCCACTCTTCACACCTCCGAACAGATTCGCAACGGGCCTCAATGATCGCCTAACGGCTCCGACATACAATCGATCACTCGATTTTTTTTGCGATTATTTCGAAACCCCTATGTACAGTGAAACTCAGAGGTATTACTTCCGACAACATCAGCTGCGTAGAGGGTTCGCAATGATGTTCTTTTGGGGTAACGCTGATGGCGGACTGGAAACATTAAGATGGTTTCTTGCCCACACCGACGCGCAACACCTTTACCATTACATTACTGAAACGACGCCAGGGGACGTTTTGAGAGGCGTCAAAAGTGCTTACGTGTCTGATCATCTGTTCGGAGGGGACTCGGAAACTCATGGCGCGCTCGAAGACGCATTGGCTCGGCATTTCGGCACTACCCGATTTGAGGTTCTCGAAGCCAGCGAAGTCGAAACCTACATTGAATCTCTGATTGAAGATGGTAACCTCACAGTCGAACCTCACTTCTTTGAGGGCGATGACGGGTCTGATTATCAGATAGTGACAACTCTCAGGTCAACGCAATGAATAATAAACAAGCGTCAGTGCTAGCGCTTTTCAAAATTCTTAATCTACCACTATCGCTACAGCCTGAACCTGGACTGACCCGAAAAGATGTAGCAAATCAAGCGGCTCTCGCTTCGTATCAAAACGCGCGGTTCGGTATTAAAGCTTCTTCACTGAATACGTTGAAGGCTCATGCTGATAAGTATCTACAAGGTGGATTTGAAGCGTTAGACCTGGCAAGACTCGCGGCTTTAACTGCGTTTGAAGACATCGAGAAGAACGCAAAAATCACTTCCGCCACTCGCAGACCAAATGCAGCGGAGTCCATCGCGGCTTTAAAATTAGAGATACAGCTGCTTAATGAGGAATTGCTGGTTTATTCAGGCGTGCTCAATGACAGCATGGAGCAGGCAAGATATTTTGCAAACAAAACATCAGATTTGACGCAAATCAGGCTATGTGAAAAACAACAAAAAGAAAGCTTCGATCTGCTAAAGTTCATGAGATCCAGACATGCCTCGTAAACTTTACACCCTGACCTCTAACAACCTTGAAATCCCATGGTTTTTTGATGACGGCTTTGTTTACATGTCCGAGGCGTCGGCGATACCTATGCTGCGCTATCCTGACGGATCATGGTGCCACTACTCTAATAACTACATGTATAGTCTCTTTAAAAGAGGTCTCTCACGAAAAAATGGAGGGGGTACTCTTAAAGCATACGCTGCAAATATTAGCCACCTACTACGCTACTGCTTCGCAAACAATATCGATCTATCACAAGTGACGGATTCGCGATTTTCCATGTTCATTCGAACGCTCTCGACCCATAATGAACACTCTCAAAATAGAGAACCCAGATCCCGCAATAGTGTTATCAACATTGGGCGCAATTGTCTCGGACTACTATCGCATGTGGGAAAAATGCGATTCGATGAAAACTTCGTGTCACCCGAAGGGGTTATCAAGGGAGAACGAAGACAAGCAAGCATCAGAAATGTAGACAAGGGCACCACGATCACCAAATCGTACTGGTTCCACAGATCATTTCCGGTCCCATCACCTCTAAAAAAACGGTTCCCAATATCTGCAACCAACATCAAAAAGCTCACTACGGCTGCAGCTGCGACTGAGGACCTTTTCGTCCGGAAGCGACGATTCGCAATGCTGAGAATTCTGGAATCAACTGGCTGTCGTCGTTCTGAACTTGTGACCATTACAGTTCAAAGCGTTTATTCGGCGCTGAGTGAAACACCCCATCTTTTAAAAATGGACACATTAAAACGTGGTGGCAACCGCTCAACCAGCAGGCTCGTACCTGTATCAAAAACAGACCTCAAGCTTTTGGAAAATTTTATAAGATTCAACCGTGCGCCGCTAATAAAAAGACTAGGCATCAAAGATCATGGCGCTTTGTTTATCAGCGCGACGTCAGGCAAAGCATTACTCGCGAACACAGTCACTCAAGAAATTTCCGCTTTAGCAAAGCAGGGTGGAATCACTGAGCGAACATCCCCGCATATGTTTCGCCATCGCTTCATTACTCAGTACTTCGTCAAACTGATCAAGCAGCACGACCTAAAAAATATTGATGACTGCAGACGCCTTATGACCAACGCTGGCGCCCTTAAGCAACAAATACAGCAGATCACCGGGCACAGGCTTCTAAGCTCACTAGATATATATATCGACTTAGCATTTGCCGAGCTTACTAATCATGTTGAAGTGGTTGATGCGGCCACGAAAGACATGAAACTATCATCCCTACAAGGCACGCTCCAAATGATGAAATCAGAGCTTAGCGCTACCAAACGCGACAAAGGGTTGAGTGAGTTGCTAGAAGTTATTGCAGATGAGCTTAATGACCTGCTGTAAAGCCTACGCAGTAGAAGATATTGTAATGATTTGATACTTTATCTTGATGCCTCACACCGTGGGGGTATTGCCTGGACTGCTACAAAGGCCAGGAAACAGGGTAATGATTAGGTGTCCAGGCAGTCTGATCGAGATTCGCCCATCTTCGTCCGTGGCGATGAAGCCTTCACTTGCCATCTGCCCGAGCACATCGTACATCTTAGACTCGCCAAGACCCAGTCTGGCTCGAATCTCTGAACAACGCATTGGGCCGCGCTGAAATAGATCGCGGTAGAGATGAAGGGCCTCAATACGCAGAATCGGTAGCGCGTCTCCATTTTCCTCCGTAAGCACGAACCGTTGGCGCATCTGAAAGTATTGATCAATACGGTGAGCAAGCATGGGAGGTTGCAAAAGCGCGGTGATAAATCGCACCTGATCGAGAGCTGTCGTAATGAAGAATTCGGTGAACTTGAGCAGGCCACTGTCGGAGAGTTTGCCACGCCCATCAAAGTCACCCTTACGGACATGATCGGCAGCTTTCAGAGCGGCGTAATACCCATCGACATCCTGGCCAAATCCGCGATTCATTGTCCATAGCCCGTAACCCTTCAGGCCAACGGCTTTAAGATACTCATCGGTGAGCAGTCGGCCCACCCTTCCATTGCCATCGATAAACGGGTGCAGCCAGAGAAAGCGGTGGTGAGCACCCGCCGCAGCCATCAACGGTGCCAGTCCATGTAATCGATTCAACCGATAAGCCTCTTCAAACCACGTCAGATAAGACCTGATCTTTTCCGCGGCCGGCGGAATGTGACGACCCACCCGCACTCCACGAGTGCGAATCTCTCCTGGTACAAGAGGGATGAGTTGGCCCCTGGTCTCGGCGTTGATACGCAGGTTTTTTTCGGGTATTCCTCGGTAAAGCTCACGATGGATGCGTGTGATCGATTCACGGGTGGTGATTTCCGACATCTTGATCGGATCTTTGGAGAGTCGGGTCTGAGCTTCGATGTGACACTTGATTTCTAACAAATCCGGTACTGCTTCATCGTCTGCTGCGCTTGGTTTAGCACGTAGCACATCGGCAAACGACGCCGAGTTTCCCTCGATCTTGTTGCTGTAGTACGAATTCACCTGACGTTGCAGATGGATCATCGGAGCGCGTAGCGATTCGGGGATGGTTGCATTCAACGCCGCGTCGAGATAGATAAGCTCGGCAACAGCGTCCTTGAGATCGTCTGGAGCTCTATCCTGGGTGACGTAGGGTGTCAGTGTCATTTGTTGACGTAGCCTTCAATGAAGCCCAACCGACCTGAAGTTTCCGTTTTCATCTGGAGAAATCGATGTCTACGGGGACGAGGTGCTCACCTTGGCCAGATACGCCTTCCATTAGCCGTGAAGGATCCCTATGACTGCATCTCGCGCGGCATCAAGGACTTTATCTGGCTCGGAGCTGAGCAAGGTTTTAGGAGCCTTGGCTCCAAGATAGCTGTTGGTGTACCCGAACCAGCAAGCCATCGACCATCCATTCTTGTTGGTGGCGAGGACAGTGATGATTTCACTCAATCTCTCAACCGGCTCGAATAAGCGAGCAGGGTCAAGGGCGTAGCGAGGGAACAGCTGAATCCCTTTGTGATTGAAGCCGAAGATACGTCCTTCTGCTTCCCATCGAGCCAGTCGCTGACCGAACTCCAGCGGTTCGGCACCCGCGAGAGCTGCCAGATCATGGACGGTAAGCCAGTCGCCACTGCTGATGATTGTGTCCAGCGTCTGGGAGAGCATCTTCGCCAGTGTCAGCAACAATCTTGTATGCCGAGTGCTCTCTGAGCGGCATGGAGGTTCATCTTCTTCTGCACATGAGGGCTGTGTTGACGCAGGCATGACCCGGTTCAAGATGTCGATAGCGTCAAGGTACGCCTCCACTGCGGATGAGGAGTATCTGCCATCAAGATCAATGGTTAACCGGATGGTGCCTTGTCCTTCAGGTGCTAAGACATCGCTCGGTGTGGATCGGCTGACCTTGATTCTGTTATTAGGCATTGGGTTACTCCCCTTCGGCGATACTCACGACCTGCTCAGGCGTTCCAAGCGAGATCCACCTCATTGGTAAATGCCGTATTCGATACGCATCAAAACGTACATGACCTCTTTGAATTCGTGGGCGTCGCCCATCAGCGTGCAGGGCTTTCGCCTATTCAGACTTCGGATACGACTCTCAAACCAGGTACTTGCCCTTGCCCGAGATCCCAGCACCACAGTAGCGCGTGAGAGAACCGTCGCTCTGACTGATGTGAAGCAGCGATACTCGACACTCAAGCAACCAACCCCTGTCGAGTGCGCGAGCCCTAATATTTGAAGATCGACCGCCAAGCGCACTCCTTCTGTACCGGAGAGGGGCTGCAACCTGGGCACAGTGACCGAAGCCGGTGGAGCACTTGGCTCCGGCGTATCGCGTTCCGTTGAATCACAGAAAAATGGTTCGAGAAGAGGCCAGGTCGCTAATACTGGATGCAGAGTTTGAGGGCTGATAGGAAGCCTCGAAATTTCATTCTGCCTGATCGCCTCGCATCGTCCCGCCAGTCTCACGGCTTGTGGACTAGGGTAGTGTCGGAGGAGTTGTTTGGCTTGGTCCCGGACGTTGTCAGGTAATGATCTATCTCGCGAAAGCATTGCCAAGAAACTGCCCGTTTCAATCACGCTAAGGGTCCGCTCGTAGGGTGTGGTCATTGTGATTGCTCCGCACGAGGGACAAGGGCAAAAAGCTTCGGCAGAACCTCTGTGGCTTTCCCGATGAGCATTAGCTCATTCGGCCCGATGGTGCTGACATCCTCCGTATTGACGTGAATGACGGTTGCACCACATGACAACGCAAGTCCAGGAATGTCGGCCGCAGGAGTGACGACCCCGGAGGTGCCTATAGAAATCAGAACATCGCAGCTCCTTACCAATGTGATGGCCGATTTCCAAATGTCCGCCGGCAGATCCTCGCCGTACCAAACGACGCCAGGGCGAAGTTTTCCATTACATCGAACACACCGCGGTGGCTCGACCAGTGCTCCATCGGCTGGATCGAGCACTTGTTGCTGTGGCGGTTTACCGGGGCGATGACAGGCGAAGCACTTTGGCGTAGACAAGCTACCGTGCAGATGCAGCACACCGAGAGAGCCGGCTCGCTCATGCAAATCATCAACGTTTTGAGTGATTACAGATACTTTGCGGCCCGTGGCTGCCAATTGGCCGACTGCATAATGGGCAGCGTTTGGCTGGACGCTCGCAACCTGCTGCCGTCGCCACAGATACCATCCCCACACCAAGGGCGGATTTTCGCGAAAGGCGTTCGCCGTCTCTAATGTCCGCGGATCATGCTGGGCCCAAATCCCGGTCAACGGGTCTCGGTAGGTTGCAATGCCGCTCTCGACCGAAATACCTGCTCCCGTGAAAACTACAACCTCGCGAGCATTCGATAGGCCCCGCGCTGCATATTCGAAATCTGTCATCAGGAGTCCTCAAAAGCTCAGCCGTGGGGATCAAACGGTGCTGGGTCTCACTGAAAGCTCACATCTGATGTTGATGACGTCTTCAAATACAGGGGCGCATACATACTGGGGCCTTCAACAGTGCGATGTGACTCCGAGATTCGTGGTTGATGCTTTGCCAAGCGCTTTTTCGAGAACCATACCTTCGATGTTTTCTTCATCCGGAGGTCGAGCGCCCCAATTTTGTAAATGCCCTGCGCCGTGCGATACACCACGGCACTTTCTTCGGTTGTGATGCCTTGGTAGCAAGTGATTTGGTCAAGCTCCACCAAGCTCCATCTGTCGGAGCGAGTCAGGGCTGGCGGGCATAGCATCTGCACGTTACTGATCTCAACGTCGGGTGCGGCAGTCATATAGTGCTGAAGTTCATACGCACAGCTCACCATCGCTGCGCGGTCACTCTTCCCCGTTCGGGCAGAGGTGATTGTGAGCAGAAAGCCTATGCCTTCTAATTCGCAATGCGACCTTATGAACACCGTCTGCTCTGTAGGATCAAGTACGTAAATCAATTGCTACACCATTCCCGAATAGCGTGATGATTTCTTCTTGGGGGTCTGAAACAAACACTGGCTTTGCTCTCATCTAAAACGGCAGGCGAACGCGTGAGGGAGTGATTGATCTGGAGTGGAGCATAATTTTGCCATATATGCTGTATACAGCATAGTGTCTGCGTCCCTGATGAGGCTCCATCGTTCCTTTTGTGGATAAGCAAATGGAACGCAAACTGGCGTTTGGGTCTGCACTCAGAGAGGTGCGATCACGAAAAGAGATTGCGCAGGAGCAGCTCGGTGCGAGTCAGTCATTCGTCTCCACAGTCGAGCGTGGAATCCGCAGTCCAACAATTGAGAAAATGGAAGAATTCGCTGAACGGCTTGGGGTCAACCCAGCAACATTGATCATCGTCATGCAGGTCGGCCTTGATGGCGACGCAGATGCGCTGTTGAGAAAGGTTAAGGACGAGATCAAGGCCTTGAGAACATCGTCTTGCTGACTGAGATGGCGGTTGGTCCCGGAGAGAGCCTAGCCGACCCGAGTCTAAGGATACGCAATTGCAGCCTACCGACGCGAAGGCCCAGCTACGATCTATCAGCCGGAGGGCTCGTTGGTCAGCGAATTTCACCCACCGTTTAGCCTCTGACGGTGTCGCCGAAAAAATCGTCTGTGGCAACCAAGCCGAAATCATCTTCTACCATCTCAACGTCGTCGCGAAACATGGCCTGCCCACGGCGTTGCTCTTTGAGATTGGCAATTGCTTGGAAGAAGCAGCCCTCACAAAGGTGTACCTCGTAGCGCTCGCCGTCATGCTTCGTACCGTAACTCCAATGTGCTTGCAGCGTGCCAAACTGAAAACCACCGTTCTTGACTTTCGTAGTAAGCAGGCAGACATCGCACAGAACATCTGTGACGGCTTTCATCTGGACTTCACCAGTAACCTTCATCGCCACCTCCCTCAATCGGCCAACGAATATATGGAGGCTGAAGTTTAGTCTGATTACGAGCAGGACCGGAGGAGAGGTCACCGCCAACTACCTGGACTGGCCACCACGAGGGGCTATCCGTGCTTCCTCACCGCCAGCTATGGGTCGATAGCTACCTTAAGGTCTCCGGCTCCAGCCCGCTCAACTTTAAGCCGGGCCTCAGGGGCTAACATGCGACTCACCCTCTCGCGCGGTCTAGGATGTCGTGCAGCGCAACCCACGGATGCCTGGCGTGCTCATCGCTAGCCTCGCATGTAGGTGCATGAGGAAATTGGCTTTCACAATCTTCCAGCGCCTGGCTTTCAAGGCAGCCAGCACATACCGCTCGTCCAGCGACGATCATCCATCCGGCATTCCATTTCTCAATCTCTCGCTCACTATCCATATCCCGACTCCTTCCATATGCGGTTTGACGAGCTGACGATACATTCGCTTCCGCCGCTTTGATACGCTCGGAACCATGCCCTCATTCGAGGGAATTCGGATGAAGTGATTGTCGACTCCATTGATGGAGTGGTGCGTTAGTGATCGTCTGCAATCGAAAGCAGTCGGTCGGGCTAGAGCGATTACTTAGAGGCGGCTTCTTCAAAGAATATAACGCCTAGCGGACATCAGCCAGGGAGAGCGCTGCGCAGTGACGCGAAGCGTCAAAATAAGCTGTTCATGATGGGATACACCTCGCCGCCCCTGGTTCGTCACTGGAAAGTATCCGAAACGTAACCAAGGGGGGCGAGGTATCGCCTAATGGCTTTAAATGCTGTGCATCTGCGCCGGAATCAGTGAAGGCTTATGTTGGAGTAACTGGCGAGCAGAATCCGCGATCATCACCACTCCTCCTGCCAGCATCAGTACATCCTTAAGCACCAGCCGTCCGCCGCCCGACAAGTAGGGGAATCCGAACTCAGCGTCACCCAAATTTTGGACCCAAGCTTCGGGTGTCGTGATCAGAAATGAGAGTGTTACCAGCGGGGTCAGGAACGCCAGCAGCGATCCAACCATACCGAGACGGCGGGAGAACATGTAAGACAGGACCAGCAGGCCGATGATGATTTCAACAGTGCCCAGGCCATTGGAGAACGCGTAGGTGTGATTTTCTGTCTGCCACTGGCGTTTTTCCGGGTCAAGCTGGCCCTCATGGGTAAGGTGAGCTTTGTACTGCTCCGGATGCGCGTAGAACAAAGACATCACTGGATTATTCGCCACGAAGGGAGTGATGCTGTCGGCCTCATACGGTACGAACTTCAGCGCACCGATCCAGATGAAAATAATGGCAACACCCAATCGAATCAGATGAATGCCCAGTTTATCGAGGTGACTGGCGGTAGTGAGAATATTATAAAATCTTGGGCGGGAATTTCGCATGTCATACTCCGGAAATTGTGTCGTAAACATGGCCCACCCTTCTCCCTATCTCGGAATTGAGTACAGCCACTTCACGAACAAGAACAATAATTCATCAAACAAAAGAATACAGAAGCAGGTAGCTTTTAAGCCATAACCCCTAAAGCCAGCCGTGATTATCCCAAGGTATAATTAGATAGGCATGACTTTACTTTAGGGCTACGATCAATGCACGGTTTGGCCAGCTGCAAATCTCTAGCGGCTACTTACTCGCAGCGGCGCGAGTACCAATGTTAAACCGGCTCTGCATTTCCCAAACGATGAACAGAGCAGCCTCAACAGCCGCGAAAGCGTGGGCAATTTTGCGTCGTGAGATTTCCATGTTGAGTCCTCAAGCTAAGTTATCAGTGGATGACTGAATCTTCGCCGAAGGGGCTCAGCAGCAAAAAGCCGACAAACAAGATAAGTCTTTCAGCAAAAAGCCGAAGATGAGGAACTAGCAGTGCGCAGCCTAGTTGAAATCGGCCATCGACTCCCGATAGCGCCGAGGCGCAAGGCCGGTTACCCGTTTGAAGGCGTTGCTGAACGCACTCTCGGAGGCATAGCCAGAACGAGCGGCCAACTCAATCAGGGGGATTTTTTCTTCTAGCAGCGCTTTTTTTGCCAACCGCATGCGCCATGCCGTGAGGTAGCCAATGGGGGCTACGCCGGCGACCTGTTTAAAATATGCACTGAAAGCTGCTCGCGACATTGCGGCAGCACTAGCTAACTCTTCCACCTGCCAACTGCGGTGGGGATCCTGATGGATCAGCCTCAGGGCTGGCTGTAATCTTCTGTCGGACGCAGCTTTCAGCAACCCCGTTGCAACATCTGGGGTCGACTCCAGATACGCCCTCAGTATCTGTATGAACATGAGTTGAGCGAGATGAGCGCAAGCCACGCCAGAGCCAGGCCGGTCCTCCTCACGCTCTTGCACCAGTTGTTCAAGTATCCACCTCGTGGACGTCATGCCAGCCGCCTGCGGCTCTAAATGAAGATACGGTGGCAGCGCATCAAGCAAAACATCCGCTCCGATAGGGTCCAGCTCTACGTTGCCGCCTACCATGAAGAAATCGTCTCCCGTGCCCAAATGCGACACGGCCCCGACACGTCGCGAGATAAGATCATCCAGGGTGGTTCGGTTAGCTCCGAGATCGCTCGCGATGGTCAGCGGAACCTGTGCTTTGAGGAGAAGAAGTTCACCACTCTCCAGCCGGAGCGGTTCCATATCATGAAATTTGACCCAGCATCCGCCTCGGGCAATACCCCAGAACTTGATTCCGTTCGGTGGTGGAATCTCCAATGCCCAATCTCCCCCAGCGACCAGCGCTCCGGATGCCACCGCTTTGGCACTGATAACGCGTATGAGATCAGAGAAAGGATCGTTATTCATTTGGACGATAGCTCATGTTTGACGGACGCAGACGCATTAAAAATCTTGAAGTAGACCACTAGCATACAGGTATCCCCACTCGGTTAAGGATCCATCATGCAACGCACTTGGTTTATTACTGGGATCAGCAGCGGATTCGGTCGAATCATGGCTGAGCACCTACTGGCTACCGGAGACACAGTGGTTGGCACCGTACGCACGCTATCAAGCGTCGATGCACTGCTACAGCGTTATCCGGACAATCTGTGGGTGGAACCACTCCACCTTGACCAAATGGCCCAGATTCGGAAGGTCGTAGATAGCGTGTTTGCCCGGTTCGGCCAGATAGATGTGGTCGTCAGCAACGCTGGATACGGATTGTTCGGCGCTGCCGAGGAGGCCTCCGACGAACAGGTCCTCCATCAGATCAATACCAATCTGATTGGGTCCATCCAGCTCATCCGCTGCGTGCTTCCCCATCTGCGAAAAGCAGGCGGTGGCCGAATTCTGCAAATGTCCACGATAGGAGGCCAGGCTGCTTTCCCTGGAGCATCGCTTTATCACGCATCCAAATGGGGAATCGAGGGTTTCGTCGATTCGGTGAGTCGTGAGGTCGGGGTATTCAACATCGGCTGCACATTGGTGGAGCCAGGCAGCGCTCGAACTGGATTCCGATACGAAGGATCCCGCATCGGAGATCGCATGCCCGCCTATGATATCTCACCTGCCAGTATGGCTCGCCGGATGCTGGCTGACAGAACCGCAGTACCGATGGGCGACCCGGAGAAAATGGTCGCCCTCATGATCGATAGCGTGAGCCAGACTCCCGCGCCGAGACGGTTGGTGCTTGGCAGTGATGCTTTCACCACCATGCAACAGCAGTTGACTGATCGCCTTGCAGATCTGAGATCGCAAGAAGGTATCGCCTATTCAACTGACTTCGTTGAACGGCCAACTGCTTGAAATCAGATGATGCGCTGCAGCACCCGGACGTCTAGAGGTGCTGCAAATGTTGACTCGGCCGTCTTCAAAAAGGTCTGAAAATGAGCCGATGCAGCGTGCTCATCCAGGGCCTGCTGATCTCGCCAAATTTCATAAACCACGAATGCAGTGGGGTCAGTCACGTCCACATGAAGGTCATATTGAATACATCCGCCTTCGGCTCTGGACTTGGGCACCAATGTAGTGAGGGCTTCCAGCAGTTGGCCCTCAGCCCCTATCTTCGCCTTTAAATGCGCGACCAGATAGAGCGTTTTTTCAGCGGTGATAGCATGACTCATAAATAACTTCCTCAAGCTTTACGGGAGTGAAATATTTAATCTCGGCTACATAGTACAGCTTTGTCAATCTCGAGCTGACTCAGCGCCGGTCCGACGAGGACGAGACGACTGCAGCGTGACTTTCTGCATTTTAAAGAAGGTGTTTATGGTTTTCGTCGGTTTTTCTTGAGGCGCATTAGGCCCACCATACCTTCAGGTTTTCGGAACGCAGAATTGATTCAGCTTGCGGCTCAAGCGAAGGGGGGAAACCTTTGGAAGGCAAAACCTAACCTATCGTATAAGTTGACCCGCCAGTTGGCTTCGTACAGATTCAACGATGACGCTACCGTATTAATGAAGTTTACGGGAAATACTCCGAAAAAATTAATCGAGATGTTTCTTTTTTATTTCACCCAGGAGCTGGTGCAATGCAATTAACTAACAACACTGTATTTATCACGGGCGGTGGGTCTGGTATTGGTCGTGGATTGGCTGAGGCGTTCCACAAGCTGGGCAATAAGGTCATCATCGCTGGTCGCCGGAAGGCGCTCCTGGAGGAGGTTATCGGTGCCAACCCTGGCATGGAAGCGGTCGAATTGGATATCAACGATCCAACGAGCATCCGTGATGTCGCACAGACACTGATCGCCCGCTATCCTCAGCTCAACGTGCTGATCAACAACGCGGGGATCATGCCCTTCGATGATCCTGCGGGCGAAATCGATGAGGCGACGATGATTGGCACCATCACCACCAACTTGTATGGTCCCATCCGGCTGACCTCGGCTCTGATTGATCACCTGAAATCACAGCCCCGGTCGGTGATCATCAACAACACTTCGGTTCTGGCTTTCGTACCTCTGGCAGGTAACGCGGTCTATTCGGCGACCAAGGCAGCACTGCACTCTTACTCCCTGTCCCAGCGCTTTGCACTGCGTGATACGACAGTAACCGTGCAGGAAATTGCGCCGCCTTGGGTCAATACTGATCTGATCCATAAAGGTGATGATCCACGTGCCATGCCTCTGGACGCCTTCATCGAGGAAACCATGGCTGGCCTGGCCACAGATGCGCCTGAGGTTATCGTTGAGGCCATTCGCCCCTTCAGAGACAATCCTGGCTCGAAAGAACATGAAGTCATCCACGGTTTCAACCAGTCGCTGGTCGACAATCCGATTCCCGTCGGCTGATCGCAAGTAGATGACACCCAGCGCCAGGCTCAATGCCTGGCGCTCGCATGACATGTCCTCAATGGAATTGAACAAAAATGAATCAGACTACCCAGCGATCTCAATTCTCTCCTGAAACATCCACCATCTTGATCGTGGATGATGACGAGGTGTTCCGCGGCGCTGTGAGTAGTCTGCTACGGTCAGTTGGCTTTCGCGTCAAAGAATTTTCAGGACCTATGGAGATGTTGGCCGACGCAGCGTCCAAGACAGCGCATTGCATGATCCTGGACGTCAGATTGAAGGGTCACAGCGGCTTGGATGTGCAACGCCAGATGCTGGAGCTGGAGATCGATTTGCCGATCATTTTCATGACTGGGCACGGGGACGTGCCGATGTCAGTGAAAGCGATGAAAGCCGGTGCCGTAGACTTCTTTGCGAAGCCATTCAATCACCAGGATTTTCTAGACTCGGTCAACGCCGCGATACTCAACTACCGCGAAAGCTTGAAAAAGCGTGTGCAACTTCTGGAAATGCGTGAGCGCTTCAACGGGCTGACCAATCGAGAAAAGCAGGTCATGGATGGGGTGGTGAGTGGTTTGCTAAACAAGCAGATCGCCGGAAATCTTGAGATCAGCGAGGTTACTGTTAAGGTTCATCGTGCCAGCGCGATGCGCAAGATGCGAGTCACATCGCTGGCTGATTTGGTGCGAGTGGCACAGGATCTACAAGCCTGATAGCTTGGAAGCGATGGGACTAGCTGTCATCCCCATTCGCCTCCGATGGTACAGGTAGAACCAAACTAATACTTACACCTCTCTGGCCATCGGATCGATTTGATATCTCGATCGTCCCACCAGCGCCTTCAATGATGGAACGACAGATAGGAAGCCCCATCCCCATGCCAGTCGCCTTTGTGGTGAAGAAGCTTTCGAAGAGCTTCGCCAAGTGTTCAGCGGCGATCCCTGGGCCGCTGTCGTTGACAGAAACCACAATCTTTTGATTTGCCAGAGCCTTGCTTTGTATCTCTAGCTGATGATTACCACCATCGACAGAGGCCATCGCTTGAACAGCGTTCATGACCAAGTTGACGACCACCTGCTGGATCAAAACGCGGTCTGCCTTCACTTTGGGAAGAGCTGCGCCCAAGTCCAGTACGACCTCAACGGCATGTTTTTTGAGCTCGTAGCGGGTGAATTGCAACGACTCTTCAATGACCTCGTTGATGGAGAGTGCGCTCTCCACTGGAGCTCTCCTCAACGCCATACCTCGAACCCGGGCGATGACATCGTCGGTCCGTTTCGCATCGCCAATAATGTTGCGTAACGCAGACTCAACCTCCATGAGGTTTGGTTCTGGTCGAAGAAGCCAGCGCAGGCCGGCCTCCGCATAAGCAGCAATCGCAGCGAGCGGCTGATTGATTTCATGTGCTACGGACGCTGTGAGTTCGCCTAGAATCGAGATCCGCGCAGCATGCGCCAGCTCGGTCTGCATCACCTCCAGTGCCTGCCTGGCTGCAACCTGCTCTGAGAGGTCGATGATTCCAATCAGAATGATCCCACGCGCCATGTTCTCTTTAGAAAAGCATGCGGTGAACAAGCACTCGAACTCTCGGCCATCCAGCGTTTTGAGGCGTGTGACCTCAATGTTGTTAGGTAATCGTGCGAGCGACTTGACGATGCACCGAGCGTAAACCTGGATGCTTTCGTCAGGCCAATAGGGATCGATGGTGCCGCCGAGCATCTCCTCTCGATTTCCTCGACCGAAAAGCCTGATGCTGTGTTCGTTGAGGTCGACGACCTTAGTGTCCCGGATGTACTCACGAACAACCGAAGGGTGGTCGCGAAAGTACTTTTCCAGATCAGTCACTCCTGCCGCCTGTAAGGCCTTCAGCTTCGGTCCAAGCCTCGTGAAGTCGAGCTCCCAGAACGATGCGGCCATGGCTTGGAAGAGATTGCGATACCTGTACTCGCTGTCGATCAGGCGCCGCTCGATCTCCTTGGCCGCCGAAATATCATGCGCCGTTTCGAGAATACCGATTGGATCTCCAGCTGCGTTACGTCGCAATGACCATCGAACGTTGACTTGGAGGCGGCCGCCAGACGCAGTGGTTCGCCTTAATTCACCGTTCCAGTGCCCCTCAGCCAACAGCTTTGCATGAGCGACCTCGGGCCCATCAGGATGTTCACATTTGAGGAGCGCTCGGGCGTCGTAACCCACAGCACGGTTGGATGGCCATTCGTAGAGCGCCTCCGAAGCCGAGTTCCAAAAATGGATTTGTCCTGACATGTCTCTTACAAAAACCGAGTCATGGAAGAGCTCGAATACCTCAGCCTCCGCGCGAGTAATCGGTCTGGCCATATCTCCCCCTGTTGTTTTTAAGAGCTATCCCTACAGCAATCTGGAGCAGCCATTATTTTCTTGAACAAATGTGCTACTTCATGGACGCACTAGTTAGATGGTGCTTAATTAGGCCGGGCTATCTAAGAAGCCGGAAAGACTAGAAGCATGATCGACTAAAGCGGACGCGCAGGACCATAGTCAAATTGATGTAGCACCTGCACTGCTGGAATGAAAGTGGTCGCATCCAAGGATGCTCGTGCCAGTAACTTGAGCCAGAAGGAACGGCGAAAGGACTCGGGTGGGGAGAATCAGAACGGCTTTCGAGCGATCAGCCGTTCTGATGAGCTTAGCGTGGAACAAGGTCAAGATTGCCGAGCAAGCCAGATATCTGCGGCAGCAAGTGGGGACAACCCTTTTCTGCAGATCAGGTAATCAAGCTCGCTGACCGCCGCGTTCCCAAGACTGAGCAATGTCAACTCTCGCAGCAGCTCATCTGGCATCTGCTGCGCCATTTCCTCCCTTACGATCAGCGTCGCGTCATCTTTGCCTCCAAGGAGACCTTTGGGTTCCGCCAATTCACGGATCTTGTAGTGGTGATGCAGGAACTGCGGATGCCACAGCGGTACGACAACCCATTGCCGATGCTTCACGGCAAACTCGAACCTTGTGAAGCACTGCTCCTGGGTTCCGTTTTCGAAGTGGTAGCCAGCGGCCGCCAATCCATACTGCTCCACGATTTCCCGAGAAAACCTACTGATCCCAGCACCCGGGTTGATACCTTGAATCAGATGATTCATACGGCTTGCGACTTCCGGGTGGAGCAGGTCTGCGACAGTGGAGACCTGTTCGGCCGGGATGTAATCGGGAACGCCCCAGATGCAGTACGGCTGATAAAGCACACCCAGCTTACGTGTCTCATGTTCGAAAGGTGCCAGGTAGCCCCCGTGACTGTCTGGCAACCACGCCGATACCAGCATGTCCACCTCTCCGGCACCGTAACGTTGGAACATCTTTTCGTGAGGTGAGGTGCTGGAAGACACCTCATACCCGTACCGCTCCAGGATGCGTTGAACGACTGCAGCGCTGGCAGCATGAAAGCTCAAATCGATGTGGCCCAGACGAATCAGGGGTTTCATAGTGACCTCCGATATCAGTGAGTTGGGGCCGGGGCGGCGTCGATTTTCACGCGCAGCAGGCTGTAGGGTTTGTCACGCAGGTCTTTCCCGTCGTGGAATCCTGCCTGACGCTGCAGCTGGTTAGCGGTGAAGTACAGGTAGCCATCGGGCCCGATCGACAGAGTGTCTGGCCACAGCACACGAGGGTCGTGAACGATTGTTTGCCATTGGCCGTCAGCAAGCTTACGAATCCCGTTGTGCTCATAATCACCGGCATAGACGGCGCCGTTGGCGTCAGCTTCAAGACCGTCGGAGGCACCTTTTTCGCCCAGATCCTTCACCGCTGCCGCGAGCTGAGCCTCAGTGACGTTGGGGTCGCGCAGCAGGTCTGTCGGCACGGAGTAAAGATGGCGGCTGGACAGAGGGCAGAAGTACAAGGTCTTGCCATCGGCAGACAGAGCGATGCCATCGGAGGCTACAGTCAGTGTCCGCGGTTTGCCGTCCGGGCCTTTGGTGATCAGCGCGTGCTGCCCTTCAACAACGGGCACGAAATCCGGATCTGGAGAGGTCGATTGAGCACCATTCAAGCGTCGTACGGCCTTGCCGCTTGCGATGTCCATCACGATGATTGCACCCGGGCCTGAGACGGACGAGTCGGTGACATAGACCGTACCTTCCTTGCCGGTACGGAAGTCAAATCTCATGTCATTAACGTAGGTGCTAGGCAGAACCACGTTGGCTGGGAACACCAGCGTCTTTACAACCTTGTTCGTTGCCAAGTCCACCGCAACCAGCTTGGCCCCTCCAGCTTTCGGTGCTGCAAACCCGGGAGCCGCAGTATCCAGCAGCCACACCCGGCCTTTCCCGTCCGCCACTACGCTCTGAACGCTGATCAGGCCTTTCGCCGGATCTTTGGGATCCTCGCGATTGAATGCAGCATTAGGATAGGGAACGACTTTACCGTCGCGAATTTCGCCGACGGTGAAAGACACATCGTCCCCCCATTTCGGGTAGTTCACAAAGATGCGGCCGTTTTCGGTCACGGTGACACCCGTAGGCATCGCACCATAAAAGGTGAACACCTGCTCCAAATGACCGATGGTTTTTTCAGCCGGCGCGTTTGACGGCAGTGATTTGGCTTCGGTGGCAAAGCTGCTTTGGCTAGCGGCAGCAACTGCGATGGCCAGTGCTGAGCCAAAAACACGATATTTCGTAGACATGAGAGTGCTCCTAGGCCTGCCTTAACAGGCCTGTTAAAAGTCGAATTTTTGGCTGTCAGAAACCTTCGAGTACGATCTTGCCAGTTGCCTTACCGCTCTCGATCAGAGCATGAGCGCGGCGCAAATTCTCAGCATTGATAGTCCCGAAATGCTCGCCCAAGGTGGTCTTCAGCACACCTTGGTCAATCAGTTCTGCCACGCGATTCAGCAGATAATGCTGCTCAATCATGTCGGGCGTTTCGTACAGGGAGCGCGTGAACATCAGTTCCCAGTGCAGCGACAGCGACTTGCGTTTGAGTGGCATAACATCAAGGCTGTCCGGATCGTCGATCACAGCAAGTTGGCCTTGGGGACGAAGCGCTTCCACCAATTGCGGCAGATAGCTGCCTGTGTGAGTGAGGCTGGCAACGTGGGTCACTTGACCGACGCCGATCTGCTCCAGTTGCTCCACCAGCGGTTTGCTATGGTCGATCACATGGTGAGCGCCCAGACCTTTGACCCATTCACGAGTTTGATCGCGCGAAGCAGTGCCAATGACCGTAAGCTTGGTCAGTTGACGGGCCAGTTGGACCAGGATGGAACCGACACCACCGCCGGCGCCGATGATCAGCAGGCTCTCGCCTTCACCACCACCCTGTGGAACGCCGAGGCGGTCAAACAGCAATTCCCACGCGGTGATGGAGGTCAGCGGCAGCGCGGCGGCATGAGCGTTGTCTATTGATTGAGGCTTGCGACCGACAATCCGCTCATCGACCACGTGGAATTCGCTGTAGCTGCCGGGACGGGCAAGGGAACCGGCGTAGAAGACTGCGTCACCTGCCTTGAACAGGGTGACTTCGCTTCCGACCTCGCGAACGATGCCAACGGCATCCCAGCCGAGCACTTTAGGCTCAGTCGCAGCGGAGCGAGCGCGCACCTTGGTGTCGACTGGGTTCACCGAAATGGCTTGCACTTCTACAACCAGATCGCGTGGGCCAGGCGTCGGCTTGGGCAGGTCCATATCGATGAGGGAGCGTGGGTCTTCGATGGGCAGCGCTTGCTGGGTATAGGCGACAGCTTTCATGGTTTGAAACTCCTAAGCAGAGATGTGTGTTCGTTGGACATATCGTGTCCTCGGGCTCTGCCAAGAAAAACCATCGCAACTCACTAAGACTTTCATCGTTTATCTGAAAATCAGACTCTCCGAGTCTGCCAATAAAGTCCTTGCGACAAACCATATAGAGAGGGACCTCCTGGATGGCTGCACACAAAGCACGCCCCCCGGGATCTTCCGCGTGTGCGCGAAAGAGTTATTGGAATGCGCCACTGTTTGGAGAACATCAGACTGCGCAACATCCACATCAACCGATTCGCCGCCGAGGGCTTGAGGGCGCACCTATACGAAAGGTTAGTGCCCCCCTTCCCGAGGTACGAGTGTGTCGAGTCAACGACTTCAATACATTTCTCACCTACCAAGCATCACCGTCACAGGAGATCTCAAATGGCACGTTTCACTGCAATCTCAGCAGAGCAAGCAACCGGCGCCACTGCCGAAGTTTATGCAGGTATCAAGCAGGCTCTGGGCAAAGTTCCAAACGCTTACGCCACATTAGGTACGTTGGCCCCGGAGGCCCTGAAAGCAATGCTGTCTGCAGACAAAGTTTTGGCTGGTGGGCCGCTGAGCAAGCCTGATCAAGAGATCGTCAAACTGGTCATCAGCGAGTTGGCTGGCTGCGACTACTGCGTTGCCGCTCACAGCATGGTTGGGAAAATGGTAGGCCTGTCGTCTGAAACCATGACTCTGGCTCGTCAAGGAGCTGCCACTGGTGACGTGAAGCGTGATGCTCTCATCAGCTTTGTACGCACCCTCGCGCTGAAGCCAGGCACGCTACCGGAAGCCGAGGTGGCTGCGCTTCAGAATGCGGGCTACACCGGCGAACAGATCGTCCACGTAGGCCTAGCGATTTCCATCATCACATTCACCAATGCATTCAACCGCATCAACGACACAGTGGTTGATTTTCCGAAGCCTCAATAAGGCAAAACCCCGCGCTGCCATCGTTCAACGGAGCTGAATCATGAGCAATTTCGCTGAAGGTGATTTTGAGGCGACCTGCAGAGCATTCTCTGTACCGGATCGAGCATCTGCTTCCCTGCGAGAGATCAACTTTCTCAATAAAGGGTGGCAGGCATCGCTGGAGGTCGAAGCAGAACGGATCGCTTTTTGGATGTATGGCAGCGGCCCGCTGATCATGTTGATGCACGGCTGGTGTAGCCGTGGTTCGCATCTGATGGGTTTCGTAAAACCTTTGGTCGCGGCCGGGTTTTCTGTAGTGGTATTCGATGCGCCTGGCCATGGTCATTCCAGCGGCGAAGTCTCCAGCGTGATACACGCTGGAAGAGCTGCCATCAAACTGGCGGAGCATCTGGGTGGGATTCATGGAGTCATTGCGCACTCCGCTGGATCAACAGCAGCTCTATGGGCGTTGGCAAATGGGCTAACTGTGCGCCGCAGCGTCCACATTAGCGGGCCCACATCTTTGATTGCCGTGGCACTTGAAACTGCTCGTGCACACGGCTTGAACGAGCATCAGACAGAAAGATTCTGTAATTGGGCAGAAGACTTCATGGGCGTCAGCCTGGGAGACGTAGATCTGCCAAGTCTGTCAGCTGGTCTCAAGCATTCAGGGCTGATCATCCACGATGCTGACGATCGTGTTGTTCCTATGGCGCAATCAAACGCATTGCATGTGGTCTGGACGCGATCGACGTTGATGGAGACTGCAGGATTAGGCCACCGGCGAATCCTTTCAGATCCTCAGGTGATCCGTAATGCGGTTGAGTTTGTGGCCAGCTTTCCTTATCCCGTGGCGATGCGCGGCTAGCTGCAAACTGATGGGCACTCATCGGCGATACCTTGTCCGAAAGTCTGCAAGCGAACGCAAAGGCCAGTTGTCACCTGCATGAACCACTCAGCGTATGCCTCGCCACGGCACTGAAACCGAATGAGGCTTTTTCTCCAATCTAACAGTGAAGGGAGTTCCAACATGACTGAACAATCATTGAGCACTCAGGCAAAAACACAGTTTGTTGAAGTGGGCGGTCGGCAACTGGCTTACCGAACGTTCGGTAGCGGAACTCCTTTAGTGCTGTGCGTCAGATTCCGCGGCACGATGGACTCTTGGGATCCGTTGTTCCTCGACAGCCTCGCTGAGCAAGGATTTCAGGTCACTGTCTTCGACTACAGCGGGTTGGGTCAGTCAACTGGGGAACGCTCTTACAACCCGGGTTCTTTGGCCAAGGATGTCATTGAGCTTGCTACCGCCCTCAAACTCGGGAAAGTCGTTCTCGGAGGATGGTCGGTAGGAGGCATCGCCGCACAAATCGTGCTGGCGCAGGCTCCGCAATTGGTCAGCCATATCGTGTTGATTGCGACCACCCCTCCAGGGCAGTTGGTCAAACCAGGTGAAGCGCTATTTTACGAACTGGCAAAGCGTGAGAACGACTTCGAAGATTTCGTCAGCCTCTTCTTCGAGCCGTCGTCGGCCGCTGCTCGGGCTGCTGCTGAACGGTCCTGGCAACGTCTGACAGCGTATCGGGAAGATGCAAGTCCCGCTGTACCCTATGAGTGGGCGGGTGCTCAGTTAGGTGACGGGCCCAAAAATCCGGTTTTTCCGGTCGAAGCTGTGTTGCAGGTCCTGAAAACTACCCACGTCCCTGTACTACACCTCGGTGCCGATCACGACATCGTCTTTCCAGTCGAAAATTGGTACGCGCTGAACGATCAATTACCAACGCTCCAAATCGTGACGTTCCCCGATTCAGGACATGGTCCCCATCTGCAATTCCCGCAGGGTGCCGCCAGACATATTTCGGCATTTGTAAGCGTCTCGAACGCTACCAGATAGGTGAGCTGCTCAAGCGTTCTCGAGCCCCTCAGAACGCTTGATTTTGACTCCACAAACGCTTCAAAAGACTTTGAAAAAAGGTCGCCCGATCTTAGATCCGCACTTCCTTTGAGCATGTTTTCTCGCGTTAAAGCGCCCTTACCGGGCCTGCACCGGTAAGGGGCTATCCAACTCCATCTTTCTGAAGGTGATCCATGACTACACGTACAACGTACCGTGCCGTGGCAGCAATTTCTCCCGGCCGGTTAGAGCTGGTCGAGCTTCCGATCCCAGTGCCCACTCGCGGTCACGTGTTGATCCGGGTTGAAGCGTGTGGGGTCTGCCATTCAGATAGCGCAACCGTTGAAAACTTCACGGGGAATATCAGCTATCCGCGTATTCCGGGCCATGAGGTCATCGGCCGAATCGAGGCGATCGGTGAAGCAGTCGAAGGGTGGTCTCTCGGTCAACGAGTCGGCGTAGGTTTTCTGGGCGGTGAAGATGGGAATTGCCCTTCCTGCCGTCAAGGTGATGCGGTGAACTGCCACAATCCCATCACGACTGGTATGAACACCGACGGCGGGTACGCCGAAGTCATGCTGGCTAAAGCTAACGGCTTGGTCCGAGTGCCGGAACACCTTGATGCGGCTGAAGCGGCTCCTTTGCTTTGTGCTGGCTTGACGACTTTCAACGCCTTGCTGAAGTCGAAAGCTAAAGCCGGCGACGTCGTTGCCATTCAAGGATTAGGCGGCCTGGGGCACCTAGGTGTGCAGTTCGCTCAGAAGATGGGCTTTCTCACCGTTGCTATCGCTCGCGGTGCGGATAAAGCTGAACGAGCCCTTGCCTGGGGAGCAGATGTGTACATTGACTCCACCCAGGAAAATGTTGCGCAAGCACTGCGCGCATTAGGTGGGGCAAAAGTCGTACTGGCAACGGCCCCTTCAGCTACTGCAATGGCAGAAGCAATCTCAGGGCTGGCTCCGCGCGGTGAGCTGATTGTGGTCGCAGTCCCTGGCGAGCCTCTCAGCATCAGCGCGACTGATCTGATCTTTGGCGAGCGGTCGGTGGTGGGCTCATTGACCGGCACTGTAGCTGACAACGAGAAAACCTTGGCCTTCGCCGAGCTCCAAGGCATTCGTCCCCAAATTGAGACCTTTCGATTGGATCAGGCGCGTGAGGCGTACGATCGAATGATGAGTGCGTCGGTACGGCAGCGCGCTGTCCTGGTGATGGACACTACGAAGGTTTGACCTGGTCATCTGTACTTGATCGGCTATCTGCCGTTGCCAATTCTGCGTGGCGGGCATTACCGCCACGCAGATAGCTAAACAGACCTCCTCTTTTTCAGCTCCCCGCGACTGTTGATCACATCCGTTCAAGTGGACGGAATCGCGGGGGCTGCTTTTTTTCGCAGCCCCATGCTGACGAACAGTATCCCGCCGACAATCGCCAGAACCCCTATGGTGAGAGAGGTTGTCAGATGTTCACCCATAGTCACCACCGAGACCAGAAGCCCAACAATGGGAACGCCCAGCATTGCTGAAGACATGCTGGTCGTAGAAAGCCACATGCTTGCCGCATTAACGGCGCAGAAACAAAAAGCGGTAGCGAGTGGACCTACGAACAGAAGGACTTCCCAGAAGGAGTGAGATCCGTCGCCAGTGAAAGGCCCCTCCGTGACCTGGGCAAGTACGACCAAAGGTATTGAAGCGATACACATCTGCCATGGTGCAAGCTGATAGGCACTCGATGTCCCTTTGTAGTGACGCAGATGCAAGATGCAAATCGCCCAGCAAAGTGACGCTGCGAGCAGTAACAGGTTGGCCTTGATGACTGTGTGGTTGCTCCAGTCCAGCGTCAGAGGGTTGAAGAGCGTAGCTACACCGAGAATCCCGAGAATGGTGCCTATCAATTGCGCTCGGCTGAGTTTTTCTTTGAAGAACAAAACGGCGGCAGGTGTCACCCACAATGGGGTGGTGTAGGCGAGCACTGCCGAGCGCCCGGCCGGGATATCTGCCATCGCAATAGAGCCCAGGACGGTGAACCCGAGCATTTGCAGCAAGCCCACGCTCAGCAGCAGGGGAATGTCCCGCCGTTTAGGCAGCGAGAGCGTTTTAGTAAACAGCTGTAGAACAAACAGGCACGCGGCTCCCGTCAAAAATCGAGTCGCCGAAAACCAGATCGGTGTGATGTGAGACAGTCCTGCCTTCATTACGGGCCAGTTCGCGCCCCAGATCAGGATCGCAACAAACAACAAGATCAAACCTTTTGCCCGGTTGGACAGCAGACTTTTTTGACCATCTATGACGACGTCACTGGCACAGTGATCGCTCGCGTTCGCCATGGCTGAATCCCCAGAGTGATTGATGAGGATATTTTAAATGACGGCCGTCAGATAATTTCTCTGATGTTGATTGAAAAACAGACCGCAGCAGTATAAAAATTCTTCAAAACGCAGATTCAGGAGAAAGATTCACTCATGGCTAATCGACTGGATAGAACAGACATCAACATTCTGAATCAACTTCAAGATGATGCCCGCATTACCAATGCTGAGTTGGCGCGAGCCGTCAACTTGTCGCCCACGCCATGCTTCAACAGGGTCAAGGCGATGCAGGAAAAGGGGCTGATTCGGCAGCAGGTCACACTACTCGATCCTGAACCGCTGGGGCTTCATCTAAACGTATTCATCCACGTCAGTCTGGAGAAGCAGGTGATCGAGGTGCTGGCACGATTCGAGGCAGCGATCTCGGAGCGGCCAGAGGTTATGGAGTGCTATCTGATGTCGGGTGATGCGGATTACTTGATCAGAGTCTTGGTATCGTCGATTCAGGATCTGGAGCGTTTCATCCTGGAACACCTGAGTAAAATTCCCGGCGTGGCCAATATCCGATCAAGCTTTGCATTGAAGCAGGTGAGGTATAAGACGGCGCTGCCTTTGCCTGCGAACGGCATGACGCTGTTCGAGAAACGCTGACCCTTTCGCAAATTCGGTTTCAGCGGAGCAGTCAGCGGATCAGAGCGGCATTATCGAAGCGTTCAGTTCCGTCCCGAGCGACTCAGACGGAATCGATTGGCTGTCAGAGACGGGCGGCATCTCGTGGGACAACGTCAAAAACTGCTCTCGAAGCCGCCGGTACAGTTGGCGTATTGCCAGAGAAAACTGTTTGCGGTGAGGGCATATGAAATTGAGAGGAAATGCTTCGCCTGGATGGTCAGTGCATAGCAGGACAAGCGCCCCACTTTGGACGTCTGCACAGATATCCAACCATGACTTGTAAATGATCCCCTGGCCGGCCAAAGCGCAACGTCTGATGATATCTGCATCATCACTGACGACAGGCCCAGCGACGTCCACACAGAGTTCTCCGTTCGATCCCGGGAATTTCCAGCGGTCATAGACTTTCCCGTTTAGCTCGTAGAGCAGGCAGGCATGATGCTTGAGCTCGGACGGTGAATTTGGCTGGCCATGTTGCGCAATGTACGAGGGCGCGGCTGCGAGAACTCGACGGTTGTGGGGAACCAGCGGCAAGCAAACAAAGTTGGCATCTTGAAGGGTCCCGTACCGGATAGCGACATCGACCGGTTCCCGATACACATCAGCGACTTTGTCAGAAACCGACAGGCGCAGATTCACGCCTGGATGGTGCTGGCGATAATCCAGCAACCACGGCAGCAGTACGTTTCGTCCCAAGTCGGAAGCACAAGCAATCTGTATCGTACCTTGGAGTTGCTGGTCATCATTACGGATGCCTTCCTGCCCCGCATACAGTGCGTGAAGCGCTTCGCGCGCATACGGGAGGTAGAATTCCCCTTCCGCCGTTAACCTCAAGCTACGGGTTGAACGCGCGAACAGCCTGATATCGAGCTCACGTTCCAGACGTTTAATGGCAGCGCTGATCTGCGCCGGCAGCACATCCAGCTTGCGTGCAACTGCAGAAAAGCTGTCCTGCGAAGCTGCCTTGACGAAAATATCAAGATCGTCGAGTCGAATCATGAAATGCATCTCTTGCCGGTGGGTCTTAGCGCGTTCGAGTTGTAATAGTGGCCCATCGAAATGCTGCTTGGAACCGGAGCGCCGATTAACAGTTTCCGCGAAACCCTGAAAATCCTCAGCGAAATTTCCTCTGGGCGACCACTGGCCGGTGAGGCGCAGATAGGAGTAGCATAACAAACCGATCGGTTCACTAAAATCTTTTCCGCATTACGACCTGACGAGAAATGTCATGGGTAGACCCAGAAAATTCAATCGAGAAACAGTGCTGGAAAAGGCCCTTCCAGTTTTCTGGAAGCATGGTTTTGCCGGTACGTCCCTACACCATCTTGAGCAGGCAACCGGGGTCAACAAGTCTGGCCTGTACTCAGAATTCACCGACAAGGAGGATCTGTTTTTCAACGCCTTGACGTACTACTACCAGCATCGGGGGGCGCCTGAAATTCTGACCGCTGCACCGTTGGGGTGGACCAACATTGAGCGTTTTCTGCGTTTGGGAGCCCCCCAGGAGAATGGCTGCACAGGCTGCTTCTCCGTGAACGCCTTGCGTGAATTCTCGACGCTGTCCGATTCCATCCGTCAATTGCTCATCGACAGTCACCGCCGCCTATTGCCGGAGCTGGCGGCAAATGTCCGTGCGGAACAAACCAAGCTGCCGGCAGAAGTCATTGCCGACATCATCATGGTCTTTTTCTCTGGGGTATGCGTTGAAAGCAGCCTGCACAGTGGGGATGGCCTAGACCCTGTTGACCATTTCATGCAGGCGGTGCGGCTGCTTTAACGCGGCTTCAAAAATAATTTAGAACTGATCGGTTTTTTATCTTGCCGAGATCTTTCGGCTGACCTATATTGAACCGGTCGGTTCTAAACGACTTGGCCACTCGGCCAGGTACCTGGTTCGTGCAAACGCGCCAGTTTCTCCGACACCTCTGCCCAATTTTTAGATGCGCTGAGTACCTAGTGCTTAGCGATGGCGAAGCCTTGCCTCAATTCAGGCAATATCAGGAGAACTACCATGGCGTTGAAAATTCACCCTATCAACCTTGGCAACATGCAGCTCGACTCCAGCGGTCTGGTTCTGTTTCGCAATCCCGGCGAACAAGTGACCATTCCCGTCTTGGGCTTCCTCATCACTGGAGGCGAAGAGCCCATTCTCGTCGACACAGGCTCTCGCAGTGTCGAGCAATACGCAGCCTTCGGCCTGCCCTATGAAGTCACTCCACGGATGACGCTTGAATACCATCTGGCCGAACACGGGCTGCGGATGACAGATATCCGCCACATTCTGCACACCCATGCACACATCGATCACGTCGGCATGACGGATCGCTTCCCCATGGCAACCACCGTTGGCATCTCCCGCCGGGAATTGGAGTTCGCAGCGTCCGGCATCATGGGACCTCTGATGTATACGGCTGCTGATACCAAGCACTTGATCGACCGTCTGCACACCCGCGGTGCCCTCCGGCTTTTTGACGTGGACGGCACCTTCGAAGAGGAAGTGATCCCCGGCGTCGCGGTCAGGTTGGCAGGCGGGCATACCCCTGGATCGCTGTCGATCCTGGTCGAAACAGATGAAGGTATGGCCAACATCTGTGGCGACATCGCCTACAACATTCAGGATCAATTGATCGACCCAATTCTCGATCAGGCTGCACACGAACCAACCATCACGGCCAACCGTGCGATGTCGACGCTCGAGGAAAAGAAAGCCCTGAAGCGCGCTTTGGCGGACAGCAAGTTCCTGCTCCCGAGTCACGACGTACCGGCCCTGATTCGAAACGGCAAGGTAGTAGGGCTGATGCACGATGCAATCTCCAACCCAAGGGCTGATGTCACCAAAGCTGCCAACTACTCCATGCTGGAAGGGATTTGACGGCATGTCGGCTGTAGTTACTGGATCCGCTCGCCCATGGCGAGCGGTTCGATTTGCACTTGGCATGGCTATTTTCGGGATTGGCACATGCCTGTTGATCAACGGCTACCTCACGAGTTGAACTCGCCATGACTGACATTTCGATCTCTGGCCCAACGCCTGCAGCTTCGGAGCGGGAGCAATTGCTTTCTCCGAAGATGCGCTTCTGGCTGCTGGCTTCAATCACGTTATCGTTTCTCGCAGGTTCAAGCGTTCCTACCCCGATCTACCCGATTTATCAAAGCGTGTGGCATTTCTCGGCCGTCGTGATCACCCTGATTTTTAGCGTCTACGCTTTGTCAGTTCTGGCCGCATTGCTGGTGTTTGGCAGAGTCTCGGATTACATCGGCCGGCGCCCAGTCTTACTTGTGACGACCCTCATGCAGATAGCGGCCATGTTCACTCTGGGCACGGCGTCGGGACTGGATGGCCTGATCATTGGCCGCGTGCTGCAGGGGCTTTCAACGGGTGCGGCAGTATCGGCTGTGGGAGCTGGGCTTATCCAGCTGAACGCCCAACGTGGCGCCATTGCGAATGCAATTGCACCTGTGAGCGGGAGTGCGATCGGTGCGTTGCTGGGAAGCGTCATGGTCCAGTTCATCCCGTTTCCTACCCACACTGTTTTTGCCGTCCTAGGCGTGGTACTCGTCGCCCAGTTCATCGGTGTGGTGCTTTTGAAAGACTCGCAACCTTCCAGACCAGGTGCCTTGCGCTCACTAGTTCCACAGTTCAGTGTTCCCTCACAGGTGCGTCCAGCCATGCTGATCGCGTCGGCAGTATTCATTGCAGGCTGGGCCGTTGCTGGTCTCTACGCTTCGCTAGGCCCGTCGCTTATCAAGCATGTCTTCGAGATTCAGTCGCCTGCCATCGGAGGCCTGGCTCTCGCGACTTTCTCTGGAAGTGGAGTTGCCGCAATCCTTATGTTACGTGCTCGATCAGCCCGCATTTTCGCCTGGGCGGGAAGCCTCGGGCTGCTGATCGGAATGCTGTTGGTCCTCGCATCGCTGCAGCTTCACTCCTTCTTCTCGTTCTTTATCGGCATAGGGTTGGCCGGTGCTGGATTCGGCGCAGGCTTCCAGGGGGGGATACGCATGGTTGTAGCTCTGGCAAAGCCACACGAGCTTGCAGGTGTGCTCTCGGTCTCCTTCCTGTGCTGCTACTTGGGGATGGGAGTACCTGCCATCGCCGCAGGCTATGAAGTCGCAAACGGTGCCGACATCGTGATGACTGCTCAACTCTTTGGAGCTGGGGTCATGGCTCTCGCAATCATCGCGATTGTAGGACTTATTCGAACCCGTTCAGCCTCGGAAACAGGGCATTAATTGGTGGCTGATCGGCCCGCCGGAGTATGACTCCCTGCACTCAGGAGCTTCACCAGATCTTCCTGATTTCCCGGAAAGAGTTAACGGACAAGGCCGCTTTTTTTGATTGCGAAACGACGGTGATACTGGCCGAGACTTAACTCTCTAAGAGGTTGTTTATGAAAGCATTTACCATGCCTCTGGTTGCGGCACTCATGCTCGCCAGCGGGGCCTCAGTTGCAGCAAACACAGCGGTAAGTGACGCGCCGAATAAAGGCGAACAGGCGACGATTACACCATTCAGGCATACGCTTCCCGACCTGTATGACTTCCGGGAAATTCCGATCGAGCAGATGGGTAGCGGTATCACCCGTCAAACGATTCACAACGCGCAGAGCACCATGGCCCGATGGGTTTTCGCCAAGGGAGCGGTAGTGCCTCTGCATCATCACGCGAATGAACAAATTACCTGGATTACCTCAGGCTCTGTGGAAGTGTTCTCACAAGGCAAACGCTTTGTGGTCAAAGCGGGTGAGGTCATAGTTTTTCCTCCAAACGTGCCGCACGAATTCCACTCTCTGGAAGAGGGCACCGTGGACATCGACATCTTCACCCCGCAGCGCCAGGACTGGATAGATGGGACCGCGAGCTACATCAAGCCTGCATCCTGACTGTTAGCGCCATAGCAGGATTGACCTAGTCACCGATGCCTCACTGACCCAAGCTCCTCGTTTGGGGAACATTACTAGTGCAGGACTCTGCAAATTGATGTTCGGTCAGAGAAGCATCGATAACCGGGTCAATTCGGCGTCAACGCCAACAGGCCGAAAATCACCGGCATCGAGAAATTGCTATTCTGGCACTTAAGCCGGACATCCTATTCCCCACCTACGTGATCTGGCCGGCGGCTCACGCCAAGATTCGCTTCGCGAAGAATTTGTCGAAACGATGAAGGTGTTCTACAGAAGGGGGCGGGTCAGTATAAGTTGAGCGGTGCCTCATTTTTGCTCGCCGAGAATGGGGTGTTCCGGATCAGGACTCGATTCATCACCGGCTTCCGCAACTCGATTAGCAGCGAAAAACATTCCTCACTGTTGCACCTGAGCCTTACGCACAGGCTTTTTCGGCATCCGATAACGACTGCCGGGGTCGTAAAGGTCTTGCGCCAACCACTGAATGAACTGCTCGACCTCGGTGCGCTGGTAGGACTCTGGCGTGCATGTGGCGTAGTAAGCGTAATAGGGGACTGCCATGACGTTTGGAAACAGAACGCACAGCTTGTCACTGTTGAGGTAGTCCTGAACCAAACTGGGACGGACCAACGCTACCCCGCCCATGTGAGCCGCAGCGTCCGCGAAAAGACCAACGTCCGAGAACGCAAAATGGCTATCCGGCTCAGACCAATCCAGCCCTGCTGCTAAGAACCAGGGACGCCAGGGATCTATCGAGCACCTGAGCAGATGTTGGACACGCAGATCCGACGCCCTTTTGAACGGGCCGCTTTGCGCGGCAAATTCCGGGTTACACACAGCAACCACCTTTTCATCCAGGACCTTCACCACGGTGCGCCCCGGATAGTCTCCATCACCGAAGCGAAAGTCGATGTCGGCCGGTTCAGCCTTCGCCCCGATCAGTGGAACAGACAGTTGTATTTCGATCTGCAAATCGGGGAATCGATCACGAACCCGCCCTAATCTCGGGATCAGGATGCGCGTGGCGAACGTGGGAGGAGAGCTCAAACGCAGCTTGAGCTTTTCCGGTCGACCTCGGGCTGAAAAGTAACTCAAGGCATACAGCGCCCCGCGAACCGTTTCCAGATACGACTGGCCTTCAGGCGTGAGCACCGCCTGGCTGCCAACTTTCGTGAACAGCGTTAGTTGGGTGAAATTTTCCAGTTGGCGAATGCGATGAATGACTGCGCTCGGTGTGATGTTCAACTCCTTGGCGACCAACACTCCGCTTTTGAGCCGAGCCCGCGCTTCAAACGCCAAGAGGCAATGGATGGGGGGAAGACGGGCAGAAATCACGGACATTAGTGTCGCCTCATTCAGTCAAAAGAGCCTGCCGATTCACAGCATCATGACGTCTTGTTCCAGGCAGTTTATACGTTAAGTGATTTTCAATGTTCGTTTTGAAGATTCAATAAAACTGAATCCTGATGTTCACTTCTTTCAATTTACAGCACCGGGATGCGTGGCAATTATGGCGTCGTCGACAACACACGTTTCGCCCCTCAACCCGCTTTCTGTTCACGAAAGGGCTTTGCCATGAACAAGCTCCTCAGCCTAAAAGGCATCAAGAAATCCTTCCCGGTCAAGGGAAGGTCGGTCGACGTTCTCGGTGGCTTGACCTTCGATGTCAACGAACAAGATTTCGTCAGCATCATTGGCCCCAGCGGCTGCGGGAAGACTACCGTCTTCAACATCATTGCAGGCTTGACGGACCCGGATTCGGGAGAAATCAACTTCCGAGGCCAACAGGTCACTGGGCTGCGTGGCAAAGTGGGCTACATGATGCAACGCGACCTGCTCTTTCCATGGCGCACCGTTTTGCAGAACGTGATGCTCGCGCCGGAACTTCAGCAATTGCCGCAGAGAGAGGCCCGCGAGAACGCGATGGAATACCTCAACACCTTCGGGCTGGGAGGTTTCGAAAACGCTTACCCCAAAAATCTGTCCGGCGGTATGCGCCAGCGTGTGGCATTGATCCGCACCCTGATCTCCGACCCCGACGTGCTGTTGCTGGATGAGCCATTCTCGGCACTGGACTACCAGACCCGGCTGTACCTGGAGGGTGTGCTGCTCGACGCTGTCGAAACCTTCAAGAAGACCGTGATTCTAGTCACCCACGACATCGATGAAGCGGTCGCCCTTTCCAAGCGGGTGGTGGTGCTGGCTGGCAAGCCCTCCCATGTCAAACATGTCTACGACATCGATATCGGGGAGAGTTCTCCTATCGGGGCACGTAACCACGCCAATTTCCCAGGCTACTTCCATCAGCTATGCGCAGAGCTGGATATCCAGACCCGCAAGCACTGATTCCACGCTACCGAGGTTTTCACAATGGGTTATGTCATGTCCAACGCACCTGCTCGCGCAAAAAACACTGTCTCCCGCAGCCGCGTTAAAACGCGAAGGCTGCTCGACACCCTCTGGGGACGGTCGGCAATTCAGTTGGTCACCGCTGCCCTCGTTCTCTGGGCTTGGCAATATGGGGTAAATGTTGGGTGGGTTTCCGCCTTCATGGTGGGATCACCCGAAGAAATCTGGAAGGCGCTGGTACGCGGCGCCGCCGATGGGGTGCTCTGGGTCGACAGCGGTTACACCCTGATTGAGGCCATTCTGGGCTTCGCCATAGGTACCGTAGCGGGCTCGTTACTCGGCTTGGCTCTTTGGTATTCGCCGTTCATTGCGCGCCTGACGGAACCGTTCATCATCGCGGTAAACAGCATTCCGAAGATCGCCTTCGGGCCCATCGTCATCCTCTGGTTCGGTACCGGCTTGATCTCCAAAGTCGCGCTGGCTGTGTCGCTGACCTCTATCGTTGCGCTAATCGCAGCCTATCAGGCAGCGAAGAACGCCGACCTGGATTACCAGACGCTGCTGGTGACGTTGGGAGCTGACAAAAAAGCGATCTTCTTCAAGGTCATTGTCCCCTCTTCGCTGCCTGCGATCATCGCGACCTTTCACATCAACATCGGGTTTGGTCTAGTAGGTGCGGTGGTAGGCGAATTCATTTCCTCCGAGCACGGTCTGGGCCACATGATTTTTACCGCTTCGGGCCTGTACGACCTCAATACAGTGTGGGCAGGGCTGTTCATGCTGATGGTCATTGGCTTCAGCCTCTACTTTGTCGTCGATTACGTTGAGCGAAAGCTTCTGCCGTGGAAAGAAAGCACCACCCACAGCAACTTGAACGTTTGATCGTTCGGACTTCTCAACTCACTCAGGTGCTCTCATGAAACTCACCGTCAAGAAAGTCGTGGCGTCGTTAGGCTGTGCCTGCGTTTTGGCTCTGACCATCCCCGCCCAAGCGCAGGAGCCTAAAAAGGTTGTTGTTTCTCAGCTTTTCCAATCTGTGATGTTCTTGCCGCTCTACGTCGCGCAAGACCAGGGGTTCTTTGACAGGCAAGGCCTGGCGGTCACTCGACAGACAGCTGGCTCACCCAACGCGGCGTTATCGGCGGTCATTTCCGGTAGTGCGGAATTCTCGCTGCATGGTCCGGAATGGACCGCCATTGCTGCATCCAAAGGGGCGGACGTGCAGGTGATTGCCGGGATCGTGAATCGCGCCGCGGTATGGATCGCAGCCTCTCCGGATATGAGTTATCAGGAGCCTAGTGATTTTACAGGGCAGACGGTATCGACCGGCATGATGCCCATCGCGAGCACCTCCCTGTTCAACAAGCTGCTCAACGACAGCAAAGTCAATCCAGCCAAGGCGCAAATTACCATCAAACAGGTGCAGGCAGGTTCCGAACTGGGCCCCCTACTTGCCAGGCAAGCCAGTGTTGGCGTGCTTTATCAACCCGCTCTCGAACAGGCGGTTGCCAACGGCTTCAACGTCATCTACAGCTTCCCGCAACACTACGGCCCTTACCTGCTGTCCGGAATTTCCGCACGCAAATCCGTGGACCCCGACACCGCAGAACGGTTCATCGCAGCGCTTGAACTCTCGATGCGCTTCATGCAGTCGCATCCCGCCGACGCAATAGGCATCGCCAAGAAGGAGTTTCCCTCCGTCGATCCGCACGTCATTGAGGCTGCGGTCAGTCGCATGTTGAGCGAGCAGGTCTACTCCACGTCGGTCGCAGTTTCACCCGAAGCACTGCACATCGCGATGGACACCCAAGTCACCCTGGGCAACCTCAAGGCCCAGCCTGCCTACGACCAACTGATCGCCAAATCTCTCATCGATAAGGGCATCGCTCGGGCCAACGCTCAGCAAGCCGACCAATAACGCTGCACTCATCCCATCCGCAAATGGAGACGCCATGAAGACTTATCCTTCATTCAAAGCTGCTGCCTGCCACATCTCGTCGGTATTCTTCGATCAAGACGCCTGCACCGACAAAGCGTGCGACTGGATCGCCGAAGCCGCACGCAACGGCGCGGAGCTGGTTGTTTTCCCAGAGGCGTTCATCTCCGCCTTTCCCGTGTGGGCGAGTGTATGGGCGCCCGTAGATACCCATGAATTTTTCGCAAAATTTGCCGCTTCTGCCGTCACGCTGGACGGTCCCGAAATAACGCGCATCCGCCGCGCCGCGAAACAGCACGGCGTTTTCGTTTCCATCGGCATCAACGAAGCAACCACCAACAGCGTGGGCTGCGTGTGGGACACCAACGTTTTGATCGGTGATGACGGAAGCATCCTCAACCGCCATCGCAAATTGATGCCCACGCATTTCGAAAGGCTGGCTTGGGCCATGGGCGACGGCAGCGGACTGCGGGTAGTCGATACAAGGCTCGGGCGTATCGGCGCATTGATTTGCGGCGAGAACACCAACTCATTGGCGCGATTTGCCTTGATGTCTCAAGGCGAGAATGTCCATATCTCCAGTTTTTCACCGCGCTTTCCTACCCATCCTGCTGGCACCCCGGCCTACGATCTGGAAGCATCGATTCGCCTGCGCGGCGGTGCGCATGCCTTCGAAGGAAAGCTTTTCAATATTGTCTCTTCCAGCTATCTGCAACCGGCGGTGATTGACATGATCGCTCGGGGTAACGCCGAGGTGCACCGGAACATCGATGAGGCGTCTCGCAGCGTCTCGATGATTCTCGGACCTGACGGGGCGCCGATCAGCGACGTCATTCGCGACGAAGAAGGCATCGCCTACGCCACCATCGATATCGAGAAGTGTGTCGTGCCGAAACAGTTCCAGGATGTCGTGGGTTATTACAACCGGTTTGATGTTTTCTCCTTGAACGTTAATCGCACGGCCCATTCCCCGGCGACATTCAGCGATGGCCTGCCGGGTCAGGCGTATGGCGAGCCCCATTGGAAAGGCGTACCTGAGATGGAAACTGCCGGTTGATACCTGTCCTCTAGCCCGAGCCGCTGAAACCCGATTGCCAGGCCCTGCGCAATAGCAGTGCCTGGTCATTGAGACCTAGAGAGCAGAACGTCGGTCCGAGCCGCCTTTCCTGCGATCCACCAGCATTACCTCTCAGGTAATGCTTTTCTTCCGGCCGGCTAACAGGCCAAAGCAACTACGACGTTACCATCTGTTTTTTTCTTCAGGAGGATCACCCATGCGTTCTATCTGGATGGCTGCCGTTATCAGTTGCAGCCTTTGCGGCCCCTCGTGGGCCCAGCAGCCCAGCGATTCTACTGAGCGTAATGCCAGCGTGAAACCTGTACTGGATCTGGGTGAAGCCTTGAGGATCGTGGAGACTGCACAGACCTACGCGCAAGCTCACGGATGGCCGTGTGCAATATCCGTCGTGGATGACGGTGGTTGGACTTTGGCAGATATACGCATGGACGGCGCCCCTGTTGTGGCGGGTGTGGATCTAGCCCACGGAAAAGCACGCACCGCCGCCTTGTTCAAACGTCCCTCAGACGATATGGAGAAAGCAGTCAACAGTGGACGCATGGCCGCCATCACCGCAGGCTTGGTGATGATGAAGGGAGGGCAACCGATCAAACGAGGGGATCAGGTGATAGGCGCTATTGGCATCAGCGCGGACACGCCCGTGCACGATGATGAAATTGCTCTGGCGGCTCTCAGTAACGCACCCCGGTAAAGCAACGGTACTCATTGCGGTCTCGCACACATTTTCATCGCACCCACAGCCTTTGCAATTCTCCCATCCCCGAGATGGCTTCTCATCGTGCACCAGCGGGAACGCTCATGGCTCCATGGCCATCATCTGGATTAATTCAGATTCTGTTCAGGTGTTCTCACAAGACGAACGCTTTGCGGTCAAAGCGGGTGAGGTCATAATTTTTCCTCCAAACTTGCCGCACGAATTCCACCCTCTGTAAGAGGGCATTGTGGACATCGACATCTTCACTCCGCAGCGCCAGGACTGGATAGATGGGACCGCGAGCTACATCAAGCCTGCATCCTGATCTTCCGACTCCTGGCCTTGGAGGAATCAGGGCCAGGAGTGCGCTGCTATCAAACCGCTATGCTGCGGCTCCATCTTGAGATGGTGGAGACAGCAGTAAGTCATCGCATTTGCCAGCCAAGAACGTTCGCAGCTTGTGTATAGCCGGCGTCAGGAAATGTCGGTGAGCGCATACCATCTGCAAAGGGGCAGGCTGGCCGACACCTTGTGGGAACAGCTCCATGAGATTGCCCGCTCTGAGATCCGCTGTGACATCAATCCTCGATTTGTAGAGGATGCCCGCACCTGCCACCCCCCATCGACGGACTACATCAGCGTCATCGCTTATTCGGTCTCCCGTCACTGCAACGGTTTTGATGCCTTCAGGCGTGTGAAATGTCCACCGTTCATAGGTCTGCTCGCTCATGACAAATCTGAGGCAGTTATGCCCAGCCAAATCCTCCAACGTCTCAGGCATTCCGTGCTTGGCAATGTACCCCGGCGATGCGCATACCGTACGTGTATTCAAGGGCGCCAACGGCAACGAAATCAGGGTGGAGTCAGCTAGTTGGCCGTAACGGATGCTGACATCAATCTGATCGGTGAAGAAGTCGGCAACCTGATCGCTGATGCGCAGCTGTAGCTGCACAGCGGGATGCAGAATCTGGAATTCATTTAGCCAAGGGAGCAGGACGTTCCGACCGAGGTCGGAGGGCATCGACAAACGTATCGGCCCCGAGATCTCATCGCGACCTTCATCAAGCGCCATTTCCCCTGTCGTCATGGCATTCAATGCCGCTTCGGCGTGTGGAAGGTAACGCTCACCATCATCAGAAACGCGTAGACGTCTCGTTGATCGAACAAACAAGCGAACACCAAGGCCACTCTCCAAACGCTGTATCGCTGCGCTGGCAAAGGCAGGTGACGTGTCCAGCAGCCGAGCTGCAGCTGAGAAGCTGCCAAGCTTGACGGTGGTAACAAACACTTGGAGATCATCCAGACGGACTATTTTCTTCATAACAATGAAATTGATTCATTTGAATGGGTGATTTTCAGCGTATCGCATGCAGATGATCATTGCCTCGTCTTTTTTAGAGGAGTGGTGCGCAGTGAACGTTTTAAGAAAAAAGTGGCTGTATCCCTTTGCACTAACAGTATTTTCCGGTTTGGTAACTGCCAGCGAGAACCCACTGGAAGTTGTCGCCGAGACTCACGAAGCGATATGGAACGCGGTGGCTGTTGATGACGCAGACAACGTTTATGTATCGGGTCCGAAATGGACGGGGATGAAAGGCCCATCAGTATCGAAACTGGATGCCAACAGACGCCCTCAGCCATTCCCAGATGCACGCTGGAACAGCGGTGATAGCGCTGTTCCAGTCTCCGAACGATTCATCAACGTCAATGCGATGCATCGGGACTCTCATGGTCAATTGTGGATTGTCGATGCGGGGGTGTCCGACTTTGGCGGTCACGTCATTCCTGGAGCTGCCAAACTGGTGGTTGTAGATCTTCGATCCGGTAAAACCAGCAAGGTCATCTCGCTCAATTCAGACGTGGTGAAGGATGGAAGCTACATCGATGACATTCGATTCAGTGGCGACTTCGCGTACCTGACCGATGCTGGCGTACCGGGAATCCTAGTTCTGGATCTGAAAACCGGCAGCATGCGCCGAGTGCTGGATTCCAGCCCCGCCGTCAAAGCGCCTGCAGACAGAGATATCGTGCTGAGCGGCAAAGTTGTCAGGGCCCCAAGTGGTGAGGCGTTGCGAGTGCATTCGGACCCACTTGAGACCAGTCCTGATGGTAAGTGGCTGTACTTCGCGGCGCTGGAAGGACCTTGGTACAAAATCGAGACTCGCTGGCTAAACGACCCAGCAATTTCGGCTGATGCTCTGGCAGAAAAAGTGGAGTTTTGGCGTGACCTGCCTCCAGTCGGTGGAACGGCCCTGGACAAGGAAGGTAACTTTTACTTCAGCGATCTCGCGACCGACACGGTGAAGCGTATTCGTACAACCGGGCAGACAGATACCGTGGTTACAGACGCCAATCTGCATTGGGTCGACGCCCCTACATTCGACCAAGCAGGCCGCATGTACCTACCCGCCGCGCAGGTAGACCGGGTATCACTCTTCAACGGAGGAGAATCGCGTGTTGAGTGGCCACTGCGTGTTTATCGGCTGAAACCTTAATTCCGGATTCTTGATCCGAGCCACCGCGCTGATGACGCCGCAAATCGCATCAGCGGTGGCGCACCTCCAAAACATCAGGAAGAGCATCTCTCGCCCTGTTGCGCAGCCTTGTAGTCGATACCTACACCTTATACCAAGGTGTAAATCGGGTATGCGATTTGACGATGGTTGAAAGCAGCTTGGAGACGGATCATTGCTCCAATCCCATTGATGGCCCATTCGACGATCTGCCCTAGAGCAGCATCACCGACCCAGTGAGAGTAACCATGAACATTCAACCAACGTCCCGAGTCATGCTGGTCCATGCCCACAAAAACCTGTCATCCACCTGTGGTGAATTGATGTGGTACTCAGTCGTTCGCGCGAAAAGCGAGGACGGATGTTTGGATTGCCAATTGCAGTGGGATGCCAGTGGAGAAGGCCGTTGGATCGTTCGCGCTACTTGGGCCAGTGAGGACTCGATGAAGGACAGCTTCGAGCAAATTTTCCAACCCACAATCAACAAGCTCATCGCTCGTGAAGTGTTGCTCTCAATAAAGGTTTTTCCCGATGAGCAAGCCGCCAACTTGGCTGAGGGGAAAAGCTCTCCTATCTCTTCCGGATATAGCTACTCCGCCAACTGGAGATGAAGTCTCAGATCATCTGCGGAGGCTTATGAAGCGCTGGGAGACTGGCATTAGTCGCTCGCTGTCTCGAAGCTTTGACCCCAAACCACCAGGTCTTAACATGATCAAAACCCGCGAATGGATCACGCTGTTGATGGTTGTGGCAGCGACCTACGCTTCGACATCTACACTAGCTGGAGCGTCAGAGGCGCTATCAGTGCCTCCGTTTAGCCCGCAAAACGGTATGTCCCTGTGCATTCGGTAGGCCGTTCAGCGGAGAACCTTGCACCGTGGAAAATCGCAAGGGCAAAAGCATTGCTCCTTGGCCTGATGGCTGAGCGCAGCTCAGTCCAGAAGGTCGCGAAAGAATGCGCCGTATCCAGAAGTCATTTCTCTCGCGCATTCAAGAACGCGACTGGACTTCCACCACACGTATGGCTGCGCCGAGAAAAAATCTTGAAAGCTGAGTCGTTGCTGAAACAGCGAAGCATCTCGATTTGTGAGGTCGCTTACGCATGCGGATTTGGTGATCAGTCTTACTTTACGCGAGTGTTTCGGGCCTCTCATGGAGTGAGTCCAAAGCAATGGCAGATGCGAAACTGCGTTTTAGCAATCTCGTAGAGCAACCTTAAGCGACCGGCTGCTATC